>JANOLT010000407.1:0-9435 GCA_031419915.1 Holophagaceae bacterium | reverse complement strand
CCGCGAACATCCTGATGACGCGGGATGGCGTGGCCAAAGTCACGGATTTCGGCACCAGCCGAATATTGGAAATGCAAAAGGACGGGTTCGCGCGTACCCGCATCGGGTCCCCTCCCTACATGGCGCCCGAGCATTTCCGGGGCCGGGCCGTGTTCCAAAGTGATCTCTGGTCCGTGGGCATCACCATGTATGAAATGCTCACCGGCACCGTCCCTTTTTATGACGCGGACCCGCTGAAGATCGCACAAGCTTTCCAGACTCAACCGATCATCGCGCCGCATCTCAAGAATCCGAATGTTCCGAAACAGCTTTCCGAAGCCGTCATGAAGGCCCTGAGCGTGAATCTTGGCGATCGCTACCTCAGCGCTCAAGCGATGCTCGATGCCCTCAAAAAGCTAAAGGACGGTGTCGCGAAGGATACGCGACCCATGGGATCAGCAGTGATGAGCCCATCGGCCACTGGAAGCATTCCTATTTCGCGGCCTTCCGCTCCATCCAATACTCAAGCGCGCCTTTGCCGTTACTGCTACCATCCCATGGCGCGCATGGCCAGCACCTGTCCAAGCTGTGGCGAGAAAAACTGAAATGGCCGCGGAGATTCCAGACGGCGGCGCGATCACCGCAGGTTCTAAAGGAATTCCCGTCAAGCCGCCATTGACTCTAAAGCCACGGAAACGTTGGGTGCGGCGGATTACTTACTTCCTTGTGGCGGGTGGTCTGGTTACGAGCGGAGGAGCTTGGCTGTTGCACCAGCCCTTCGTAGGGGACTATGCGTTGCGAAAAATCGGCGAGCTCGTGAAGGATGAAACGGGCCTCAGCTTCGAAGCCCGCAACCTCGACGTGGGATTTTTCTCGGGCACCTTGACTGTAGATGACATCCGCTTGGGTGGAGATCTCTTGAGAATCCATCGCCTTGAATTCCAAGGGGATCTACTCAGCCTATGGGGTGACCACCCAAAGATTCATCGCGTCCTGATTTTGCGCCCCGAGGTGCGCCTCGATACCAAGCGATTGGCAGGCCTGAAACTCAAGGCTCATCCCCCCCGCAAAGGCCCCTGGCCCCAAGCCAGGCTGGATTTCTTCGAAATAAAGGATGGCTCCATCGAGATCCGCGAACCTGAATGGGGATTGCCGGAAGCCCATTCAAACTTTGCAGCTCAAGGGAAAGGTCTTGGTCCCAACCGCCTGCGGGTTGAATTCAAGGCCACAGACATGGCCATGAAAGCGCCGGGTGGCATGGCCAAGGGCCACGCGGAAATCACCGCGGACCTCTCTGAAACCATCTTGAGGTTCCTGAAGACCGAGGTGGAATTCGGCAATCAAAAGCTACAGGCCAGCGGCACCTTCGAACCCAAATCCGAACAGTTATCTGCCAAGACCAAATCGGTTTGGGACCTTGCCTCCGCATTGAAATTGGGTTTTCCAAATTCAAAGGCCGCCACAAGCGGCCAGATCACGGCAGATCTCGCGATTGAAGGTAATGTCAGAAAACCTATATGGGACCTGTATCTGCAGTCAAACAATTTGGGTCCAGGTGTGATGAACCTCCACCCCGGCAAGTTGGAATTCAAGGCCAAGGGGAACCTTCAAGAAGCCAGATTCCACAACCTCACATGGCATTCCGAGGATGGCGATATCGCCCTTGAAGGCGACTGGAAAAAGGGGCTTCGAACCAGGGCCTCATTCCATGCGACAAATGTTGATCTCAATCCCCTAGCGACCTTCTCGCGCGTGGGGCAGGCCAAGGATCTACAGGCCTTCTTTGAAGGCGAAGCCGAGCTGCCGGGTGATCCCTGGGGCAAGGGCCTGCGGCTCGACCTCCTGAAGGCCCACACCGCGGGCCGTATCCAGCGTTTGGGCAGCAATGTGGGGGACTTCAAGACCAGTTTGGAAAGCGGCCAACTCAATCTCAATGCTCTGAATCTGCACTTGGAGGATCTGGATCTCCAGGCCCACGCTTCAGGGCGGATCGGTCCCAAAGGCATCGTGGACATCCAGACGACAGGCCAGATAGACACGGACGCAGCGAAGGTCGCAACGGCGCTTCATGCCTGGAACGTGGTGAGCCTGGATATGGCCGGTCGAATCCACGCAAACGTGAATCTTTCTATTCATCAATTTGAAGGATTGCTTTTGAATGGCGACCTCGAAATGCTGAATCCGCGTTGGCACGGCGCTACGGCGGACCGGCTTTCGGCGAAAATCCAGATGCGGGGAAGCAACATGACAATCCAGGACATCGAAGTAGCCAAAGGCGCAGGCCGTGGCTACGGCGATATCTGGCTCACCTGGGCTGATCTCCCAGCCAACACCAAACAATTTGAATCCTGTTTCCGCGTGTCCCGGTTGCCCATTTCCGAGGGACTGAAGGCGGCCGATAGGGGTGATCTTCCCATCGAGGGAACCGCCAGCGGATGGGTCCGCATCTGGGGTCCCTACGATGCTCTGCAAATGCAGGGTGAAGGTCTGGCGGAGGATGCTATTGCCTACTCGCTCAACATTCCGGCGGCTTCCGCTGAATTCCGCATGGACATTGAGCATGATCGGCTCTCCCTGCCAGAATTCCGCATTGCCGAATCCACAGCCGCACTGTCTTTGGGTGAAGAAGCTCCCCAGGGTCATCTCGCCCTGAAAGGCAGCCTTGAGCTGGCTCTGGACCGGAATGTCTGGTGGGGCAATTTCGGCGGCACTCTGGATTCGAGTCTGCTTGCGATCCCTGGGCCGCGCATACAGGCCGATGTGGCAGGCAAGGTCGAAGGTAAATGGGACAATGCGCTCGGGCCCATGTCGCTGCCCAATGGTGAAGTGAAATTCAGCCGCGCACGCATCTTCGCCGGGGATCAGAGCATAGAAAACATCGAAGGAATGCTTCAATCCAATCGCGGAGCCGCGGAGGGATGGATAGGCCAAGGCGGGGCTGCGGCCAAGATTCTTGAATTGGCGGGTTGGAATGACATGGGAGTCCTTCGAGCCGGGGGTCATCTCCGCCTGGACGCCACCAGCATTGACACACCCCGCTTGGCCGCGCGCATCACCCAGGACCTGATGGAGGACATGCGTCTGGAATCGGATCTCTCCGCCACTTGGGAGCCAGAGGGATTCCATTGGCAGGGCCGCATAAATCAGCTGCTCGCGAGATTTCCCGGCTTCGATCTGACCCAAGCCCAACCAGCCTTCGTGCATGGCAACCTCGAAGCCGCCCAGATTGACCTGCCCCTGGAGGCTCAGGAGCGATCCTCAGCCCGCACAGGGCGCGCCGACGTTCCGCGCTCCACCGGCTACCTCAGCTTGAATGGGTTGGTCCCCTTCACGACAACCGGCCCCCTGGCACTGCATGCCACAGGTTCCGCTGACCTGAGCGAGTTGAAGACAATCCTTGATGGCCTGATGGAAGTGGATCCGTATAGCCTGCTTGCGGACCTCCAGCCCTCTGGCTCTACAAAGGTGGATCTGCGACTTCAGGGCACGCCCGCGAACCCGCTGCTAGATGGGACGCTCCAACTTCAAGGCGGTCGTATCCGGGTCCGCACCTATCCACAGAGCGCAGAGAACATCAACGTCATTGTCCAATTTCATGGTCGTGAAATCAGCATCCCTGAATCAGAACCAATGCGTGGGCAATTGGCCCAAGGAAGCCTTACTGCCTGGGGATCTGCCCTTTGGCAATTGGGAGGCCTCGCCAGCTACGACCTGAGTGTAAATTTGGATGATTTTCAGCTCCGCGATTTGCCCGCGGGGTTCGAGGTGGGCGGAAGCTTGCAGGCCCGACTTTCTGGAAATGATGAAGACGGCGGCTTGCTGAAAGGTTCCATCCAGGCCGAACGCATGATCTACCGTGCAGATATCAATCTCACGGACATCCTTTTGAACTCGACCGCAGGCACGACGGCCCTTTCCAGCTTCAATCCTGATGATCCCATGGCCCGTATCAAATTGGATTTGGATCTGAAACTGAATCAACCCTGGCGATTCGATACGAATCTGTTGAAGCTCGAAGGCATACCGCAAGGATCCTTCAAGGTGCTGGGGACCCTGGCGCATCCTGGGCTCAAAGGCAAGATGGAATTCATCCCCGGTGGCAGCCTCACCAACCTGCTGCCAGCTGGCGACGTAACAGTGGAACGGGGCTCCATTGATTTCAGCGACCCCAGCCAGCTCAACCCCTTCATCAATGTACAGGGCCGCATTGATGTGCCGCCTTACCTGGTGAACATGAGCATCACAGGCCGGGTGGATCAATTGACCGTAGCGCTCTCCTCGACGCCAGGCCTTCGCCAGGACGAGATCACCGCCATTCTGGTGGATCCGGCCGCCGCGCCCACCATCGGCTCCACCATCGGAGGCAGTTCACAAAGCGCGCTGAATTACGGGATCGCATCTGCCGGTTCGGGCCTGATTGGAACCTTGGCCCTTGCCAACTTCCAGGAGCAATTGCGCCGCACCTTCAACCTGGACCGCCTGAGCGTCTCACCCCGCACCGGCGCCACCGGCACAGCGGAAGTCAGCATTACGGCAGGCAAGAGTTTCGATTTCCTGGGCCGCCGGACACCCCTGCTTTACACCTATCGCCGTGCTGGCGATCTCATCACGCACAGCGGCAAAGCTGAGTTGCGTTTCGGGAACTATGTCCTGCAATTCGGCCTCAGCCAAACTGGCTTTGATGCAGTGAATCTCACAGGGGAAATCAGGCACACCTGGAGCCCGAAATGAGGGCGGTAGGCTGTGGGCTGTGGGCTGTGGGTGATAGGTGGGAGATGGGTGAATCATGGTGATCACAGTGCTTGCCTTCGCGAGGTATCGCGCGCTGCTTGGCTTTGATCGTGTGCAGATCCCGTTTTCTCAAGCGGCGACCCTGGCCGCTCTGCTAGCCGACACCCGATTTCAAGCGTTACCCAAGGATGCCTTGCTGGCCGTGAACCAGACTTTCGTGAAACGGGATGCGCAGCTGGAAGACGGGGATGAAGTGGCTCTGATGCCGCCCGTCAGCGGGGGCTAACCCGCTTCACTTCCAGGATCTCCCCGCCGCTGGCCTGCAGCAGCGCCTGGAAGGCCGGTTCACGGCGGAGCTGATCTTCAGGGCGTTCGGGCAAGGATTCCTCGAAGGTGATTTCGATGCTTGTAAGTCCGGGAAGAAGGCTGGCCAGGGCTTCCAGCAAGTGTGGATTGGTGCGTTCCCGTTCCAATTCCTGAACGGTATTGCGGACATTGTTAGGGAAACACCAGTGAAGAATCGGAGACTCCCACCGCAGATCCGTGGCCATTTGAGGCAGGCTTGCGAGTGTGCGTGAAAGAGCACCGGGACTTGTTTTAAGAGCATCTGATACTCCACCGCGCAGGGCATCCGCATCGGCCGGATTTGAAATGGCAGTGATGCGCTGCTCCGCTTTTCTGGGGGGCTCCAAGATGGCGGGCGGAATGGCAGACATCGCTGTTTCATCCGTTTCAGGTAGCGTCGGCGTGGCCGCAGTTCTGGGTGCTGCTGGAACGGGGGGCACCGACCGATTCGTGCTTACGGCGGCCTGAGCCGAAGGACGCGGCACAAGAACCGTAGATGTGCCACTCACCAGGCCATCCAAGGGCGCGAGATGAGGTAGCTGTGCGGCTGTCAGCAGGGCGAGCTCAACCACCACCTGGGGCAGACTGGAATCCCGCAAATCGCGTTCCCGCTGCAGGAGCAACTGCAATATTCTGGCGGATCGCAGCATTTTCGGCGGACTCGAATCCTGCCGTGTCTCGGCTTCCAGGCGATCCCGAAAAGCCAGCATGAGCTCCCGCCAAAAGCTGATCCAGTCGGCACCCAGGTTGGTGAGCGCGTGGCAGTGATCCAGAATCGCGATGGTGTCCCCAGCATTCAGCGCATCAAGCACGCCCTGAACTCGAACGGCCGGCACGATGCCCAATTGCTCCCTAACCACATCCTCACGCACATGGCCATCACCGGCGGCGATGACGCGATCCAGGGTGGTGAGCGCATCGCGCATGGAACCCTGCCCTGCTTCCGCCACAAGCCGCAGGCTGTGGGGTTCGAAGGAAACGCCTTCGGATTCACATACCTGTTGAAGTCGGCCTTCGATGAGACCCACGGGAATAAGGCGGAAGGGATAGATCTGCACCCGGCTCTTGATGGTGTCGGGGACATCCTGGAATTCGGTGGTTGCCAGCACGAAGACCGCGTGAGCCGGTGGTTCTTCGAGCACCTTCAACAAAGCATCGAAAGCTTGCCGCGAGAGCATGTGCACTTCGTCAATGATGTAGACCCGGTAACGGCAGAAAGCTGGCCGTGTCTGCACCTGCTCACGCAGGGCCCGGGCGTCTTCCACCGAGGCTCGGCTGGCGGCGTCGATCTCCACGATGTCCAAATTTGTGTCGGGTTGTTCAGATGCCTGGCAAGGATCGCAAACCCCGCAGGGCGTGGCCGTAGGACCCTGGATGCAATTGAGAGCCCGGGCAAGGATGCGTGCGGTGCTGGTCTTACCGGTGCCTCGCACCCCTGCGAAGAGGAAGGCCTGGTGATGAATGCGACCGCTGACTTGGGCCCGTTTCAGGGCGTTGGTAAGCGCATGAACAGATGCTTCCTGGCCCACGAGATCCGAGAGCAGACGAGGGCGGTACTTAAGAGCAAGCGTGGTCATGAGATCCATTCTACTTTGTCGCGACGGCTTATTCTGTCGCTACGGCTTATCATGGCCAAAGGGAGCGCCGTAAATGCAGGTTGTTGTTGCTGGGGCATCGGGTTTCGTCGGTCAGCAGGTCGTGCGTGAAGCGCTGGCAGGGGGCCACCAGGTTTTCGCCCTTATGCGGGCAGAACAGGACGTGACCTTTGGAGTAGAACCCGACACGCTTGGCAGCCTTACCACAGTGCCTTGGGGGGCGGATCCGGAGATTCTCAGGCAGGGCTTCACTATTCCGTCCGGAGCCTGGGTCGTGAACGCAGCAGGCCTGCACAGGGAGCGACCTGGCCTGAACCCAAACAAAGTGCATGAAACCATCAGCCAGACTGTGGTGGAGTTGGCCGAGGCCTTGAAAGCCTCACGGCTTGTGCATCTGAGCCCGCTCCTGGACCGTACACGTGATGTATTCATCCATGGCAAGGTTCTCATGGAACAGCGCATCCAGGAATGTGGGGTGCCCTGGTCCATCGTACGCTCAGCCCCTGCCTATGGGCCCGGCGATGACCTGCTGGATGGCATCGGCGCTTGGATGGCCCGCAGCCCCGTGATTCCGAGGTTCATGGAACAGGTGCCCCTGCAACCGCTCTGGGTCGGGGACCTGGCCGCAGTCCTATTGCGGGCCCGGGAAGGGATGCAGGAAGTCGGTGGAGATCGAATTCTCTGGGGCGAGTTGCTGCAACAGTGCGCCGCGGCCGCGGGCAAACATTTGCTAGGGCCTGTTCTCTCTGATTCTACAGTCCTCCGTTTGGCCCGAATCTTCGGGCATCTGCCCCTTTTCACGGATCTCGTTCCTTTCACAGAAGCTGGATTCTTGCGCCACAGCCATGGCTATGCGGTACCTCAAAACGCTCTCTCAGAATTGTTGGGGTGCCCGCCGCGGGCTCTTAATGACTACCTCCACACTGAATGGCCCTATCGCTATAAGAATTGAAGCAATATCAGCTGGCTTGGGTGAACAGGGATGGCTGCTGACCTGGATTGAATCGGGGCAGGCAGGATCTTCTTGCGTCAGTCACCCAAACCGGTTCTGGCATCAACCTAACGGGGCCTCTGGGGCGCGATTTCATAGGCTGCGAACTCGATCGTGTGGACGAATGCTTTGTTCGCTCGCGGAGAGCTGCCTTGAAAGCCTGTCGCACTTGATCCGTGTAATCAGGATCCAAAATATGCAGCCAGCGGTGCTCTGCGAGCAGCCAATAGAATGGATCATCTTTCAAGAGCCGCAGACCCCCAACCCATGCGCTTTGGGCCCCGCTATCCCGAACACGACAGGCAAAGGCCGCTATGTCCCGGACTGCCAGTAGCGGCGTGGCGCTGATGCTCACTCGAATTCCCGCTTTTGAAAGCCACTCAACCGCACCCCAACGGCTCTGGATGGAAGGCGTATCCGGCTCCACGATCTGGCGCACGGCATCATCATCGGTGGGAATGGAAAAGCCGACCGAGAGGCGACCTCCAAAAGCTTTCAGGATCTCCAAATCCTGAAGCACCAAGGGAGAACGGGTATGGATGATGACTTGTGTCGTGGGGCAGGCAAGCAAGACCTGCAGGCATTTCCTTGTAAGTCGAAAGTCTCGTTCAATGGGCTGATAGGGGTCCGTGGCACTGGAGATGAAGACCGATTCGTTCTGAAGTTTGTGGCGCTGTGCCCAGAGCAGTTCTGGCGCATTGAGCTTGGGCGTGACCCATCGTCCCCACTCCTGGGGATCGTGCAGGCGCTTGGCGCTCTTGGTGCCAAATGATGGTTTCTCATCGGGTCGGTCGTTACTACCCTGATGGCCCGCCAAGGGCGCGGGATAACCCCGCACATAGCAATAGCGGCAGCCATGGCTGCAACCGCGATAGGGATTAAGGCTGAATCCCCAGCCATAGCGTGCATCTTTTTGAGGGCGAAGAATGCTTTTCGCCTCCTCCGGCTCCACCTGAAAATCACGGAAGAGACTTGTGGGCGTAGCATCAAGCGAAAAAAGGGCGTGGGTCATGTCTTTCAATATTCGCTTTATTTACGTCTTGTCAAGGGGCTCGCTTATTTCTTTGCGATGACGTTGATGCGCCCGTTAGCTTCCTGAATAGCCAGATATAGATTCATAAACTAAATGAGTCTCAGCACTTTCTGATGGTAATGGTAGCGAACACGGGCCCCGAAAGGATCCTTGGCAATTCACTCACCGGGCTGCGGTGATAGACGGCCAGCTAGCTTTGATAGCAATTTATCTTGGGCCGCGAGATGTTCCTGGATCTGGATCGCCTCATGCAAGACGGCTTCGGCGTCATTGTAGGTGTCCAGAGCCCGTTTGTCCGAAGCCTCTGACGCCACCTTCTGGCCGACGATGATGATCGACAATAGGACTAGCTGCAGAAACGTTTGTGCAATCCAGGAGATGGTGGTGGCAGTTCCACCCTTGATGGCATCGGGCAGGCTTATGAAGGCAATTATGGCAAAAACGTAGGCACACCACATGGTGCCAACCCCACTAGTAATCTTTACTGCGAGAAACGCGTTGAACCGCTGCAACGCGCTTTTGCGTGAATGCATGTCCGCCACCGCGATGGGTGCCTTCTCCTTGCGCTTCGCGATGTGGGGATGCGGTATATGGGTGTAGATCTCGCCCACGCCTTTGCGGCTAGATTTGGCCTCCCCAAACGCTACGCTTGCACCGCAAGCGCCACAATAGGCCGCAGTTGGAACCACTTCAGCACCGCACTTTGGACAGGGTGACATTCTTTATCCATGTAGGCCTGGTGGCCTGGTTGCCTTCGGCCG
>JANOLT010000406.1:0-4335 GCA_031419915.1 Holophagaceae bacterium | reverse complement strand
TCCATGTCGCGATGGGGATGAGTGTCGAACCCGCTCCCGCCCCGAATCCGGTCATCGTTGTTTACCAGGAGGAGTCCATGACCCACGTTGGCCGGGTCGTAGTTACGGCCAAAGCTGAACGAGTGTCTGGAGTCGAGCCATCCAATGCGGGTTGCAGGGCGTTTCGAGCTGCTGCGGAGGTCGATCCTCAGGTCGTTCACGGGATTGGTGCTGTTCATTTCGACCCTTTCAGAGGTGGACCTCGTCTTCAACACAGTTCCATTCAATATATTCCCGACCGCAACTATCGCAGGTGGGACTACTGGGGACTACTGGGGGACTACTGTGGGGCTATGACGATTCGACCCGGGACAAGGATTCCGCACACTTCATTACGTATTTTGATCAGGTGGCGGGTCTGGCTATGCAAGCTCCGATCCGCGTGGCCGGGGTGAAGGTGGGCGAGGTGAAGACCATCACCCTGGATCATGGCCGGGCCAAGGTGGAGCTTAAGCTGGAGAAGGATTTCCCGGTCTATGTGGACGCGCAAGTTTCTTTGAGTTCCATCGGCATCCTTGGCGAAAAATACATTGACCTGACTCAAGGACACTCTGAAAAGGGCCTTCTGGATCCCTCGATACCCATCCCCAGCAAGAGCGGCGTGAGCCTTGATGATCTGATGGTCACCCTGGCCGCCATCAGTCGGGACATCAAGGGCGTCACTGGCGCCCTGAACCAATCCATCGGTGGCGAAGAAGGCCGAGCCAAGCTCGACGAGATCGTGGACAACATTCGGGTGCTCACAGGAGAATTTCGAACCTTAGCCCAGGAAAACCACGCGGCCATCAACAACACCTTGGCCAATGCCGAGGCTTTGACCGGGGATTTACGGGAGCGAATGCCACGCCTCGCCCAACAGTTCGAAGATCTCGGCAAGCACTTGAATGCCATGGTTCAGGAGACCCGTCCTGAGCTGCAGGGCACCATGCAGGACGTTCGCAAGCTGGCGAGCAGTTTCCAGGAAACCGCCGCCAACCTGAAAAACATTACGGCCAAGCTCAACAACGGCGAAGGCACCATCGGCAAGCTTTTGAATGACGACTCCACTATCAAGAAGATCAACACGGCCGTGGACAACTTGAATGACATGCTCGGCGGATTCAAATCCATGGACCTGCGTCTGGACCTGAACGGCGCGAGCTGGATCTCCCGCAGCGACAGCCAGACGGGCCTGGGCATCGAGATCGCGCCGCGTCATGACTACTGGTACGCCCTCGACCTGAATTCCACGCCCGATGGCAAGATCGCCGATTCGAGTCGTACCGTCCAGAAAATTGATCCCGTCACGGGCCTGCCAGTGACTGTTTTGGAGAAGACTCGGACCGTGACTTCTGATCAAGTACTCACTGTATCTGCGCAGTTCGCCAAGCGCTTTGCCGAGAACTGGGTGCTCAGTGCGGGCATCGTGGAGAGCAAGGGTGGCGCTGGCATCGAGTGGCGCTCCTTTGAGGACCGCTTCCGCGTGGGCGCTCTGGCCTATGACTTCGCCAAACGCGACAATAAACCCAATCCCCGCTACCGACTTACCGCCAGCTACCAATTCTGGAAGAATGTCTACGTGAAGGTCGGCGGCCAGGACTTGGGCAACAAGGAATTCCGTACACTTTTTGTCGGCGGTGGCATTCGATGGAAGGATGATGATCTCAAAAAGCTCGTGGGTCTGGCGAGTTCGGCGAAATAGCTATGGTCCCCACTTCGTCTTCGGGTTGAAAATGGAAGGCATGACCCTCAACGCATTGCCCGCCGAACACTATGGGGTATTCCTATGGGTGCGGCGCGGTGTGCCATTAACGCTCTCATTGGGATTCCTTTTGGTGGGTTTCCTGCTACCCCATGGCACTCATGGCTTCGGCTGGTGGGCCCTCGCCGCCATGGCCATGGCCGGCGTTGCGTGGCCAACATTCAAACGGGGCGAGGCGTACCTACAGGCCCGCCGCGCCATCATCCGCTGGGATGGCATGTGGGTGGGGCTTTTCAGGCCCATGGCTAGGGCAATAGGGAAGGAAGACGCATGGATTCTCTCCTTTTGTGGCTGGAACAATTTGCGCGTGCGCCAGGCTTTCGAGAGCCGCAAATCGCGGCGCTCCCTTATTCTCCTGCCCCACTGCATCCAGCTTGCCAAGTGCAAAGCACCGATTCTGGATGATCTCGAAAAATGCTACGATTGCGGCCTTTGCCCCGTGGGCGACTACATGCACGGCGTGCTGGAAAACAAATGGGAGAGTCGCATCACCAACCGCAGCCACAAGGCCTATCGAGAGACCCGCGAATACCGGCCTGACCTGATCGTCGCCGTAAGCTGCACGGACCGCCTGCTGAAGGGCCTCATCAAGTTGTCAGAAGTCCCAGCCTACGTAATCCCCCTGACACTGCCCCACGGCATGTGCGTGGATACGCAATTCAGCGTTCCGCACCTGATGGCTGCCATGCAGACCCTTGCCGAACCCAAGCTGGGCCCACGCCCAATCGAAGGCCAGAACGCGGAAAGCGCGGCCTGATGCAGTCCATTGGCAAGGTGTTTTTGATCCCATGAAGCCCCCGGAATTCACGATCCGCAGGCTCTTCGAAAAGCTCCTGGGCAAGGAGCTGATGGCCTATCTGCTGCACTTGCGGCCGACGGAATGGCCCATCATGACCGCTCATTTTTTTCTCGGCGCCCTGCTTGCGAAAGGCTGGCCCGCTTTCACCACTGGGGCCGTTGGGGTCAATGGAAGCTTCGCTGCCTGGACCATTTTCGTGGTGCTCATGAATGGCGGCACGCTGGCGCTGAACTCAGCCTACGACCAGGATAAAGGTGACATCGGCTACCTGAAAGCGCCGCCCAAGCCGCCAAAATACCTGGCCCATTTCGGATTCGTGCTTCTTGCAGCGAGCCTGGTTTGGAGCATGGTCTTCATCCGTGTGAAGCCCGGTGGTCATTACTTCTTCGAGATTGTGATGACCTGCGTGCTCTTGAGCATCCTTTACAGCGTGCCGCCCATCCGACTGAAAGCCCGAGCGGGCTGGGACCTGCTCATCAACTGTGTGGGCTTCGGGTTCTTCACGCCCATGGCGGGCTGGGTCTTCACTGGCCGTGGCCTGGAACCGGTGTTGATGAGCCTTTGCATCGGCTTCGGCCTGCTCTTCGCAGCGCTCTACCCTCTGACCCAGATCTATCAGGTCGAAGAGGACACCCAACGCGGCGACCAGACGCTTGTGATCCGTTTCGGCATTGATCGGAGCCTTACCTACGCGATCATCGCCACCCTCAGCGCCCACCTCTGGTTCGCCCAAGCCTGCCTGAAGGCCCACGCCAACCCCCTTTACCTGTTGATCTCCCTCGCGGCATGGCTGGGGCTTTTGATCCCTTGGCGTCTGCACTGGCAGAAAGTCAGCCCCCAACAAGCCGAGTCTGGTATGTACCGCGGCCTTATCGCTTGGGCCATCACGGATCTCAGCGTGCTGGTATTGCTGTGGCCGAAATAGAAGTCCCAAGTCCCAAGTCCCAAGTCTCAAGTCTCAAGGCCCGATTCCAATGCTCATTCCCCAAGTCTCCCCACCCTTCCCGCTCGCTTGGGGATTCTCCACCAAGCTGGATGATCCTGCGAGCTTGCCAAGCGTTCGGCTTTCACAGGTGCATGGCTGCGGGGTTGTCAGTGCTTTGGATGCCGTACAGGAAGGCGATGGCATTTGGACCACAAAGCCCGGCCTCCGAATCGGCGTTCGCGTGGCGGACTGCGTGCCCATTCTGCTTGCGGGATTTGTGGGTGGAAAACCTTGGATCGCGGCCCTGCACGCGGGTTGGCGCGGGGCGGTCGCTGGGATTTTTAGAAACGGCATCGAACTGTTCAGGGCGCAGGGAGGCGATCTCTCATCGCTGGTGTGGGCCTTCGGTCCTTGCATCCAGCCCTGCCATTTCGAGGTGGGTGAAGAAGTCATCGAGGCTGCCCGACAGGATTCCGCATGGCACGATGGCTTGGTATCCATAGGCTCGCTGGGCTCGCCCGGCAAGCCTCATCTTGATCTCCACGGCCTGCTACGCGGTCAAGGCCTGAGCCTGGGCCTGACCGCAGCCAACGAAGGCTCCGTGCCCCTTTGCACCGTTTGCCGGGAAGACATCCTATGGTCCTATCGGCACGGTGATCGCAGCGAGCGGCAGTGGGGATGGATCGAGATTGGCTGAATCTTCGATTTCCAATTTTCGATTGTCGATTTGAAATGCAGCAGGGACACAGCTTTTCAGGGATCAATCGACAATCGTCAGTTGTCCATCGACAATAGAAAGATGCTAAACATCACCGAAGTGCGAATCAATAA
>JANOLT010000405.1:0-2585 GCA_031419915.1 Holophagaceae bacterium | reverse complement strand
CCGCGTCACCGGCAAGGCGGTGAAGACCCTCAAGGCGCGGGCCCTTTGGGAGAAAATATCCGAAGCGGCGTGGCAATGCGCCGATCCGGGCCTCCAGTACGACACCACCATCAACGACTGGCACACCTGCCCCGAGGATGGCCGCATCAATGCTTCCAACCCCTGCTCGGAGTATATGTTCCTGGATGACACAGCCTGCAATCTGGCGAGCCTGAACCTTTGCACATTCCTGACGGACGACGGCGGGTTTGATCTGGTGGGCTACCGCCACGGCATCCGCCTCTGGACCATCGTGCTGGAAATCAGCGTGCTCATGGCCCAATTCCCTTCAGAGGAAATTGCCAAGCTAAGTTACGATTTTCGAACACTAGGCCTTGGCTACGCTAATTTGGGCGCCATGCTCATGCGCATGGGCATCCCCTACGACAGCGTGGAAGGCACCCAGTGGTGCGCCGCGCTCACGGCCATCCTCACCGGCGATGCCTACGCGGCTTCGGCAGAAATGGCCGGCGAACTGGGCCCCTTCCCTGGCTATGAGCGGAACAAGGACCACATGCTGCGGGTCATCCGCAATCACCGCCGCGCAGCCTACAACGCCCCCGCCGCCGAATACGAAGCCTTGAGCATCATTCCCCAGGGGCTCGTGGGTACTGGCATACCCAAGTCCCTGCTGGAAGCCTCCCGCGAAAGTTGGGACGCGGCGCTCATGCTTGGCCAGTCCTTCGGCTATCGCAACGCCCAGGTCACGGTGCTGGCGCCCACGGGCACCATCGGCCTGCTCATGGACTGCGACACCACGGGCGTGGAGCCGGACTTCGCCTTGGTGAAGTTCAAAAAGCTCGCCGGCGGCGGCTATTTCAAGCTGGTGAACAGCGCCATCCCCGAAGCCCTGATGCGTCAGGGCTACGCGCCCCAACAAATCACGGATATCGAACGCTATGTGGTAGGTTGGCTGGATATCGCCGACGACACGCCGGGCATCAACCGCAAAGATCTGCTGGCCAAGGGCTGGACCCAGGATGAAATCAACGCCATCGAGGAAAAACTCCCCACGGCCTTCGATCCCAGCTTTGTGCTGCCCCTGGATCGTCTGAACAGGGAGTTCGGCGAAGCCGCCTGCAATGTTTTCCTGCAGGCCCTCACGGGCACCATGACCGTGGAAGGCGCGCCGCATCTCAAGGACGAACACCTGCCCATCTTTGATTGCGCCAATCGCTGCGGTCGCACGGGCCGTCGCTACATCGCGCCCACAGGCCATCTGCGCATGATGGGGGCCTCCCAGCCTTTCCTGAGCGGCGCCATCAGCAAGACCATCAACCTGCCGGGCGAAAGCACCGTGAAGGAAGTCGGCGAGATCTACGCGGCTTCCTGGCACCTGATGCTGAAGTCCGTGGCGCTCTACCGCGACGGCTCCAAGATGAGCCAGGCCATGGCCACCAGCCTGGATCTGCTGGATGGCCTGGAAGCCGCCGAGGAACTGGCGGACGAGGCCAAGGCCCCCGCCGCCAAGATCGAAGCCATGGCCGCGGCGCAAACGCATGCCCTTGCACAACAGGTCATCCGCACCTACCGCCGTCGCCTGCCCAATCGCCGGGGCGGCTACACCCAGAGCGCCACCGTGGGCGGCACCAAGATGTACCTGCGCACCGGTGAATACGAAGACGGCCAGCTGGGCGAAATCTTTTTGGACATCCACAAGGAGGGCGCGGCCTTCCGTGCGGTGCTCAACTGCTTCGCCATCGCGGTGTCCATGGGCCTTCAGCACGGCGTTCCGCTGGAGGAATTCTGCGATGCGTTCCTGTTCACCCGCTTCGAGCCCAACGGCCTGGTGCAGGGCAGCGACACGGTGAAGTTCAGCACCTCCATCATTGATTTCGTGTTCCGCGAACTGGCCATCTCCTACCTGGGCCGCTTCGAACTGGCGCAGGTGGAACCCGAGCAGCTCATGCACCTCACCGCCAAACCTGAGACCCACGCGCCCGGCATGGGCATCCCCGGCCGCAGCACCGAAACCACGCCGAGCCTGTTCCCCGAAGCCTCCCTGGGCACGGTCACGGTTGCATCGGCCGCGCCAGCGCCGACATCAACCCCGACTCCAGTGCCAGCCCCAGCGATGGCCATGGCCGCCCAGCAGCGTACCGCCACCACAACCATGCCCCATCAGTCCGTCGCCGCCATCGCCGCCCGCATCGCCCGCGAAAAAGGCTACACCGGCGACCCCTGCCCCGAATGCGGCCACCTCACCCTAGTAAGAAACGGCGCCTGCATGAAGTGCCAGACGTGCGGAGCCACGACGGGGTGTAGCTGAACCGCGAATTCCGCGAATGGGCGCGAATAAAAATTGAACCCCTGGAAGGGCGGGAGCGATCCCGCCCTTTTCATTTGTTGGTCTACCCCACATTCACTGGCACGAGCGTCATCGTGTCGTTGCCGAAGATATCTATGACCTTCACGGCCACGGTGTAGCGGCCGGGCTTGTCGTAGGTGTGGGTGGCGGAGGTGAGTTCCAGGCTGCGGTCCTTGCGTGTGCGGAAGCTCTGCCATTCATTTTCGAAGATGTAGCCGCCGGTCCAGCGTTTGGTATG
>JANOLT010000404.1:0-3339 GCA_031419915.1 Holophagaceae bacterium | reverse complement strand
CTTGAATAAAACAGCATATTATTGCATATTTCAACAGCTATACTTTAGGAGGTTCCTCAGAGAACCAATCTCATCATAGTCCCGCGAAGCAAGTGCATTCGCGGGATTTTTTAGGGTCCGTGCCAAAATAACCTGTGCAGTTCAGGTTATTTTGCTACGGCCCCTTATGTCGGCCCGTCCTACAAATGACCAGTTTATTTTGTCGCAACGACGTAGAGGGGAAAAGCCATGCGGGCCCATCTGATCCTCAAGGACGGCGCGGTATTCAGGGGCCGCGCGCCATTGGGCTTCGGGGGCGGTGGCGAGGTGGTCTTCACCACGGCCATGGCGGGCTATCAGGAAATTCTTACGGATCCCAGCTTTGCCGGACAACTGGTGACCATGACCTTCCCCGAGCAGGGCATCTACGGCATCCATTCAGGCCTGCGGGAGTCATCAAAACCATGGGCTACGGGAATGCTTTGTCGCAGAATTTCAGGTACACCGGATCACACCCTGTCGGAGAGTGATCTCGGGGGCTGGCTCAAGCGGCACCGGGTTCCTTTGATGACCGAGTTGGACACCCGCTCCCTCACGCAGCACATCCGGGACGCGGGCTCACAGCCAGCGATTATTTGGACCGAATCCGATGGCAACTTGGAGGAAGGCAAGGCCAAGGCTTTGGCGCTTCCCGACATGATCGGCCAGGCTCTCTGTTCGGCGGTGAGCTGCAAGGATCGCTATGAAATCCCCAACGAGGATGCGAAGTTCCGCGTGTCCGTGCTGGATGGTGGCATCAAACAATCCATCCTGAAGTTGCTGCACTCGGCGAGGCTGCATTTGGAAATTTTCCCCTGGAACACGCCAGCCTCAGAGCTTCTGGCACCGCGCTTTCACGGGGTCTTCCTGAGCAACGGTCCCGGCGATCCGGCGGCCCTGCCAGAGATGCAACGCGAAGTCGCCAAGCTCATTGGCCAACGGCCCATTTTCGGGATTTGCCTCGGCCATCAGCTGCTCGGCCATGCCTTTGGTGGTTCCACCTTCAAGATGAAGTTCGGGCACCGCGGCGCTAATCAGCCGGTCCTCGATCTACAGACAGGCCGCGTGGAGATCACCGCGCAAAATCACGGCTTCGCGGTGAACGACAAGACTTTGCCATCGGACATCGAGGTGACCCACCGGCACCTCAGCGATGACACAGTAGAAGGTTTTCGGCACAAGACGCTGCCGATCTTCTCAATTCAACATCATCCCGAGGCGAGCCCGGGGCCTCATGATGCGCGGGGCGCCTTCGGACAATTCGTGAAGATGATGGAAGAGTTTCATAAATGAATTTGGAACCGCGAAAAACGCGAAAACCCGCGAAAGTTTTTTTCGCGTCCATTCGCGTCTTTCGCGGTTCCATTATTTTGGTGAGCCATGCCCAAGCGAACTGATCTGAAGAGCGTCCTCGTCCTTGGTAGCGGCCCCATCCAGATCGGGCAGGCCTGTGAGTTTGACTACTCGGGAACGCAGGCGCTGAAAGCCCTTCGCGAAGAAGGCATCCGCACGATCCTGCTGAATTCCAACCCCGCCAGCATCATGACGGACCCAACGCGGGCGGATGCAACCTACATCGAGCCACTCACGCTGACGGTGCTCGAAAAAATCATCCAGACCGAAAAGCCGGACGCGATTCTTCCGACGGTGGGCGGCCAAACGGCGCTGAACCTGGCCATGGAAGCGCATCAAAGTGGTGTTCTGGAGAAGTACGGCGTGAAACTCATCGGGGCGCAGCCCGCGGCCATCGTGCGCGGAGAGGACAGGAAAGTCTTCAAGGCGCTGATGGACGAACTGGGCCTGGAGACCTGCCGCGGGGGCTTTGCAAACACCATGGATGAGGCCCGGGAGCTGCTGCAAGGGACTGGGTTTCCGGCCATCATCCGACCTTCGTTCACGATGGGGGGCAGCGGCGGAGGCATCGCCTACAACATTGAAGAGTTCGAGACCATCTGCCAGCGCGGCCTGGATCTCTCGCCCACCAAGCAATTGCTCATCGAAGAAAGCATCCTGGGTTGGAAGGAGTTCGAACTCGAAGTGGTGCGTGATATGGACGATAACGTGGAGGTCATCTGCTCCATCGAGAACCTCGACCCCATGGGTATCCACACTGGCGACAGCATCACCGTGGCACCCGCACTCACGCTCACGGATCCCGAGTATCAGCGTATGCGGAACGCGGCCATCGCTATCATCCGAGGCGTGGGTGTGGAGACCGGCGGATCCAACATCCAGTTCGCCCTGAACCCTGAGGATGCCCGCATCATCGTCATCGAAATGAACCCAAGAGTTTCACGCAGCTCGGCGCTGGCCTCGAAGGCCACGGGCTTTCCCATCGCCTGGGTGGCGACGAAACTGGCGCTGGGCTACCGGCTTTGGGAGCTGCCCAATGTCATCACGGGCCGCACCAAGGCCGCGTTTGAGCCGGTGCTGGATTACATCGTCATCAAGATTCCGCGCTTTACGTTCGAGAAATTTCCACAAGCCGAAAAGGTCCTGGGCACGCAGATGAAAAGTGTGGGCGAAGTCATGGCCATCGGCCGCACTTTTCAAGAGGCACTGCAAAAAGGATTGCGCTCGCTGGAGGAAGGCCACCAGGGACTCAGTGGCGCCCTGGAAGGAAAGCTGGATATGGCGCGGCTTCGCGAGCATTTGATTATTCCAGGGCCTGAGCGGATCTTCTGGCTGTATCACGCACTGAAGGCTGGACATACTGTTGAGGAATTGCATCGCCTGACGAAGATCACCGAATGGTTCCTGCGAGAGATGGAAGAGATCGTGATTCTTGAAGGACGTCTCCGGGGTTTCGGCCTGGATCGCCTACCGGGAGAACTGCTGGAAAAGGCCAAGCGTGCAGGGTTCAGCGATGGGCAGATCGCGGCCTGCTGCGGCGGCACGGATACTGCGGTGAAGGCCCGCCGCCACGATCTGGGTATCCATCCGGTCTTCAAGCGCGTGGACACCTGCGCAGGGGAATTCGAAGCGGAAACGCCGTACTTGTATTCCACCTGGGAGTATGGCCAGGAGGGTGAAGGTGGCGGAAATGAGGCACCACCATCGGCCCGCAAAAAGGCCATCGTGCTGGGCAGCGGACCCAATCGCATCGGACAGGGGGTGGAGTTCGATTGCTGCTGCGTGCAGGCCGTGGAGGCCATTCGCGCTGCTGGGGTGGAAGCCATTCTCATCAACTGCAATCCCGAAACCGTCAGTACGGATTTCGACACCTCAGACCGTCTCTACTTCGAACCCCTTACCCATGAACACGTCAAAGCGATCGTGCGGCGTGAAGCGCAAAATGGCGATCTGCTGGGCGTCTTCACG
>JANOLT010000403.1:0-5328 GCA_031419915.1 Holophagaceae bacterium | reverse complement strand
GGCAATCTTGGATCTCCAGAAACTTCAGGCCCCCATCGAAAAGCAACTGGCGTTGCTGGGTTTTGAATTGGTCTATCTGGAGAGCGTAAAGGAAGGCCGGGACTCGATCCTGCGGCTCTACATTGATCATCTGCACGGCGCCACATCGAAGGGAAAAGGGGCTCCCGCCACGAGACGTACAGTGACGCTGGATGACTGCGTGACCGTTAATGATGGCCTGGTGACCTGGTTGGACGTTGCGTTTCCTGACCTGCGTGAAACCATGAATCTTGAAATCTCCAGCCCTGGCATGAACGGCCTTTGTCCAAGACCGCTCACTACCATCGCTTTGCGGGCCGACTCTGCCGCATTCAAACCAAGCTGCCCCTGAATGGGCAAAAGCGATTCAAGGGCTGGATCGGCGAAGCCACCAACGAATCCGTGACCATCGAAGAGGACGGCGTCCTGAAGACGATCCCCTTCGAGATCATCCAGAAGTCCCGTCTCGCACCCTTTGACGAAGCGAAGACCCCGCAGCCCAAGCACGTCGTGGCCCTGCGGTCTGACGTCCCGAACGTTAATGAAGAGGCTGGTGTAGAGACAAACGCCGGCAACCAGGATCAGGAGGAATAGGCCATGGCTACCGTAGCAACCACATTTTTCGATAGCGTGAAGATGATCGCCACAGAGAAGGGCATTCCTGAAGAGGAAGTGTTCCAAGCGGTGGAGGAATCTCTTGTCAAGGCTGCTGAAAAGTATTTCCAGTCCCAGAATTTCTATGGGAATTTCGAGGCCCAGATGGACCGCGAAACCGGCGAATTTCATGTGTATGCACTGAAGCAGGTCGTTCCGGAAGTCGAGGAAGAAGACCTGGAAATCAGCCTTGCCGAAGCCCAGGGGCTGAACCCCGATGCCGCCGAAGGCGATACGCTGTGGCTCCCCCAGGACACCACGCAACTGGGCCGCATTGCCGCCCAGGCCGCCAAGCAGGTGCTCGTGCAGAAAGTCCGTGAGGCCGAGCGCGAGCGCATCTTTAACGATTTTGTCAACCGCATCGGCGAAGTGGTCGTGGCTGAAGTAAAGCGCTTTGAGAAAAGCGCCATCATTCTTGAGATTGATCGAGTGGAAGCCATGTTGCGGCGGAGTGAAGCCCTGCGTGGGGATCGTTTCGACAAGGGCCAACGCATCAAGGTGGTCATCGCCAACGTGGATCGCGCCAGCAAAGATGCCCAGGTGCAGGTGAGCCGCACGGACCCAAGGCTGCTCATCAAACTTTTCGCAAGCGAGGTGCCCGAAATTCACGATGGCACCGTAGTGATTCGCTCTTGTGTTCGCGAAGCCGGTGACCGCGCCAAAGTAGCGGTGCAAAGCCTTGATCCCGATGTGGATCCCGTGGGCGCCTGCGTGGGTCTCAAAGGATCGCGCGTGCAGGCCATCATCCGCGAACTGAAGAACGAGAAGATTGACATCGTTCGATTTGACGAAGACCCGCTGATGTTCATCGCCAATGCTTTGAACCCGGCCAAAGCCATCCGGGTGGGCATCATAGACCTGGAAGGCCGCCGCGTGGAAGTGGTCGTGGACGACGAGCAGTTGAGCATCGCCATTGGTCGTCGCGGCCAGAATGTGCGGCTCGCGGCCAAGCTCACAGGCTGGAACATTGATGTGCGCAGCGAAGGCGAGAAGCGAAAGGAAGCCGAGATGGCCATGGGCGCCGCCATGGATCAAGTCCTGCCGGAAGCTTCAAGTGAGACGGCTGAGAACGCTGACCCCGAATCTGCGCCAGTCTCCCGTATGCTGGAAGAACTATCCGGCATCGAGGGTCTTGACGAAGCCCTGGCCGAGCAACTAGCCGCCGCGGGCTTCCTCGATGCCAAATCCCTCTACACCGTCACCGCCGAACAACTACTCGCCGTGGATGGCATGACCCAGGACATCGCCTTCCGGGTTCTCGACGCTGTGCACGAGCGTTTTGGCAACTAACCTCCCCGATCTCTCAATTGTCTTTCCCCTCGACCACTCAGGCCCTTTTCGCTTCACCACTTCACCTTTTCCAGGACACCCCTTCATGCTTCGCATCAACCAACTCGCCAAGGAACTCGGCGTGAGCAACCACGACGTACTGGATGCCGCCGAGAAGCAACTGGGCCTCAAGGGCAAGAGCCACAGCTCAAACCTCAACGAGGACCAGGCTAACCAACTGCGCCGTGCCATTGAATCAAAGGGCGCAAGAGGTGCAAAGGATGGCGCGAACGGCCCAGCAGCCACGGAAGAGCGCACGCCTTTGGCGATGCACCGTCCCACTGCCGCAGTAAAGATCGTGAAAGCGCAAACCGTATTGACTCCCACTCCGGCGCCCACTCCGGCCCCGGCTCCAACTCCAGTACTGATCAAGAAGGCCGAGATCAAGCCCGGGGCACAAGCAGCGTCCATCGAACCGCCAACCAAGTCAGAAGCGGCCTCGGCGCAGATTCCAGCCCCAATCCAGAAGCCTGCAAAATCATCGAATGACCAGACTGAAGCTGAGTTACCTGGAGCAGCGGCCGCGCCGGCTCCCGCTGCTGGAGATGGGCCAAAGGCAGCAGGCCAGGGCTTCTCGCACATCAGGGTCTCTTCCGCCCCGGCGCCCGCGCCGAAGCCCCAGGAACCTGCCCGGTATATCCAACTGCCGCAGGCACCTCAGGTCTCTTCCACGGGGCCTCGCCCAGAACCTGGTGCCCGCGCGGTTCTTCAGCGTCCCGCCCAGGCTTCGGTGGCGCGTTCGGGTATGCCCCAGGCCGAGCGGGCCGTCCTGCCCATGGCGAGCAACACCAGCAGGGGCGAGGTTCGCCATGATCTGCCCCAGCTCCCCACCAAACGCACTTTTCTGCCCCCCTCCATTTCAGAACTAAAGCCGGATCAAGGTTTCTCCAAGATCACGCTGTCAGACACCCCGAATCTTGCGCCCCGTGCCCAATCGCCGGCCCGCTACATCCAGTTGCCCCAGGCCCGTCCATCTGGCGGACCCAGCCGGGGTCCCGCCAGCAGTTCAGGTGGCCCGAGTCGTGGTCCCAGCAGCGGTCCCAGTGGTCCCAATCGCGGACCTGGCGGTCCCCGCCCTGGTGGACCTGGAGGCCCCAATCGCGGGCCTGGCGGGCCCCGCCCCGGCGGCTACCGTCCTGGCGGTCCAGGCGGTTCTGGCGGTTCCAATCGCGCTCCCGGTCTGCCCGCCGCAGGTCCCATTGATCCCAACAGCCAGAAGGGTCCCGGCCGTGGCGCTCATGTAGGTGGCAAAAAGAAAAAGGGCTACACCAAAGTGCAGGAGGAGATGGATCTCAAGCTACGCCAGCCTCGCTCTCGCGCGCAGATGATCGCCACCGAGTACGTGGAGGAAGAAGTCGGCATCGTGATGCTCTCGGAAGGCGTGTCCGTGAAGGAGCTTGCCGAAAAGTGCAATCGCCCCGCCAAGGATGTGGTGGCAAAGCTGCTCCACCGGGGCATTTTCGCGACCATCAACCAGCCTCTTGATACGGAATTGGCCAAGGAAATCGCGCGCGAATTCGGCTACCTGGCCGACATCGTCACCTTCGAAGAAGACGTGCAGATCAGTGCCGAGGAACACAACGAAGTGCAGGGTGAGAAGCTGCCCCGCCCTCCGGTGATCACCATCATGGGTCACGTGGATCACGGCAAGACCTCGCTGCTGGACGCCATCCGCAAAACCAAGGTGGCCGCGGGCGAAGCCGGTGGCATCACCCAACACATCGGCGCCTATCACGTGGACGTGAAGGACAAGAACACCGGCCTTATGCGCCAAGTGGTTTTCCTGGATACACCGGGCCACGAAGCCTTCACCAAGATGCGCGCCCGGGGCGCCAAGGTCACCGACATCGCCATTCTGGTGGTGGCGGCGGACGACGGCGTGATGCCCCAGACCATCGAGTCCATCAATCATGCGAAGGCCGCGGATGTGCCGCTCGTTGTGGCCATCAACAAGATTGACAAGCCCGGCGCCAATGCCGACAAAGTTCAGCAGGGCCTCTTGCAGCATAATGTGCAAACCGAGGCCTACGGTGGCGACGTGCCAGCGGTGGCGGTCAGTGCCAAGACCAAACAAGGTCTAGATGAATTGCTTGAAACGCTACTGCTGGTAGCGGACATGAAGGAGCTCACGGCTGTCTACGATTGCCCGGCGGCGGGTTCCATCGTCGAGGCGAGGCTGGACAAAGGCCGCGGTGCCGTGGCCACGGTACTGGTGCAACAAGGCACGCTCCGCCAGGGGGATATCTTCGTCGCTGGCGCTACCATGGGCCGCGTCCGGGCCATGTTCAACGATCTGGGTGCGCGTATCACGGAATCCGGTCCCTCCACTGCGGTGCAGATCCTCGGCTTCGAGGATGTTCCATCGTCCGGCGACAACTTCCAGATCGTGGAAAGCGAGAGCAAAGCCCGCACCATCGTGGGTTTCCGTCAGGAAAAGGCCAAAGCTGCCTCGTTGCAAAAGCACCGGGTCACCCTGGAGAATATTTTCAGCACCCTGAAGGATGTTCTGGTCAAGGAGCTGCCCCTCATCATCAAGGCCGATGCCCAAGGCTCCGTAGAGTCCCTGGTGGGTCAGCTCGAAAAACTCAGCACGGACAAGGTGCGCGTGCGCATCATCCATGCAGCGGCTGGCACTGTGAACGAGAACGATGTGCTGCTGGCTGAAGCTTCAAAAGCCATCGTCATCGCCTTTAATACCAAGGCAGAAAAGAAGGCTGAAGAACTGGCTCACGAAGAAGGCGTTGATATCCGCTTCCACAATGTCATCTACAAGATCACCGAAGAAATCGAAGCCGCCATGGTTGGCTTGCTGGACGCCACTGAGAAGGAAACGATCCAGGGTCAAGCGGAAGTGCGCCAGATCTTCAAGGTCAACAAGACCGTCATCGCCGGTTCCTTCGTCACTGAAGGCAAGGTCCAAAAATCCTACAAGGCCCGCGTGAAGCGTGGCGAGGACGTGATTTTCGAAGGCGTTCTCAAGAGCCTCAAGCGATTCAAGGACGATGTCCACGAAGTGAAGAATGGCCTGGATTGCGGCATTGCCCTGGAGGGCTTCGATGGCCTAAGGGAAGGCGATGTGATCGAGTTCTTCACCAACGAGAAAGTCATCGCGACAAGTCTGTCGTAATCAGGCTAACGGCTATGAGCTATGAGCTATCAGCTTTGAGCTTTTTGGACGCGCCTCCGGCGCGGATCCCTCAAGGCTCTGGGCTTATAGCTGTTGGCTCATAGCTCATAGCCTCCTGTGACCCGCGTCACAAATTCTACCTGAGATGCTGACTCATTATCTTTTCAGGAGGTCCCGTGTCCGCTCCGACCTTTGCCGTC
>JANOLT010000402.1:0-5601 GCA_031419915.1 Holophagaceae bacterium | reverse complement strand
TTCGCGGCCAGATTCAGGGCTTTGACGCCCATGTGGACGTAGCGGAAGTCGGCACGGTCATTAGCGTCGGCGATGGCATCGCCCGCGCCTATGGCCTGGAGAAGGCCATGGCCGGTGAGCTGCTGGAGCTGAGCTCTGGCAAGGAATCCGTGATGGGCCTTGCCTTCAACCTGGAAGAGGACAACGTTGGCATCATCATTCTGGGTGATTCAGCGATCATCAAGGAAGGCGACATCGTCAAGCGCACCGGCAAGATCATGTCCGTGCCGGTCGGCCCCGCTTTCGTGGGCCGCGTGGTGAATGCGCTGGGTCTGCCCATTGATGGCAAGGGCCCGATCCAGGCCGTGGCCACCAACCCCATCGAACGCATCGCGCCGGGCATCGTGGACCGCCGAAGCGTGCACGAGCCCATGCAGACGGGCCTCAAGGCTATTGATTCCCTGATTCCGATCGGCCGTGGCCAGCGTGAGCTCATCATCGGCGACCGACAGACCGGCAAGACCGCCGTGGCCATCGACACGATCATCAATCAGCGCGATACCGGCGTCATCTGCATCTACGTCGCCATCGGCCAGAAGCGCTCCACCGTGGCCCAGGTTGTGAAGACCCTGGAACAGTACGACGCCATGAAGCACACGATCGTGGTCTCCGCGACTGCGTCGGAACCCGCTCCGCTGCTGTTCTTGTCTCCCATGACCGGCGCGGCGCTCGGCGAGTATTTCATGCATCACGGCAAGGATGGCAAGCCGGCCGGAAAGGACAACCCCGGCGGTCACGTGCTCTGCATCTACGACGATCTTTCGAAACAGGCCGCGGCCTACCGTGAAATTTCGCTGCTGGTGCGCCGTCCTCCCGGACGCGAGGCCTACCCGGGCGACGTGTTCTACCTTCACTCCCGCCTGCTGGAACGCGCCTGCAAGCTTAGTGATGAGCGTGGCGCGGGCTCCCTCACAGCCCTGCCGGTCATCGAGACCCAGGCCGGTGACGTGTCTGCCTACATTCCCACGAACGTCATCTCCATCACCGACGGCCAGATTTTTCTGGAAGGGGACCTCTTCAATGCGGGCGTCCGCCCGGCCGTGAACGTGGGCATTTCCGTGAGTCGCGTGGGCGGTTCGGCGCAGATCAAGGCCATGAAAAGCGTGGCCGGCACCATCAAGCTGGATCTCGCGCAGTACCGCGAACTGGCGGCCTTCTCGCAGTTTGGCTCGGACCTGGACAAGGCCACCCAGGCTCAGCTCAACCGTGGCGTGCGCTTGGTGGAAATTCTCAAGCAGGGGCAGTACCAACCCATGCCGGTGGAGAAGCAGGTGGCTTCCATCTGGATGGCCACCATGGGCTATGTGGATGATGTGCCGATCGCCAAGGTTCGTGCCTTTGAAAAGGAATTCGTGGAATTCCTGGAAGTCAGCGCACCGGAGGTGTTGCGGGGCATCAGTGAAACCAAAGCCCTTTCCGATGATGCCAAGGCGGCCCTCAAGGCCAATATCACCGCGTTCAAGGAAGGCTTCATGGCCAACCTGAACGCGCCAGCCGGAGCCTAATTCCATGGCCGGTCTACAGGACATCCGACGGCGTATACGCTCAGTCAAAAATACACAGCAGGTCACCAAGGCCATGAAGATGATTTCTGCGGTGAAGCTGCGGAAGTCCCAGGAGCGCCTCGTGTCCTTGCGCCCCTACGCGGACAAGATGAAGGCCGTGACCATGAGTGTGGTGGGCCGAATCAAGGGCCATCACCTTGCTGATGAACTGGTGCTGGGGCCCTCGGCGCAGGCGTTCCTGAACCCACGGGAAGAAAAGCGTATCCGCGTGGTGCTCATTGCATCCGACAAGGGCCTTTGCGGTGGTTTCAACGCCAACGTGCTGAAAAAGGCCAATGCCTTTTTCGAAGGTCGAAGCAAGGCTGATGTGGTCCTTGACGTGGTGGGCAAGCGCGCCGCCGACTGGGCCCGCAAACACGGCTTTAAATCCAACGGCGAGTACCTTGGCATCCCCCTCACTGGCGTGGAACGAGTCTCCCGCGAGGTGTGCGATAGCGCTGCCGGGCAATACCACAGCGGCGAGATAGACGCGCTTTACGTGATCTACAACCATTTCTATTCCGTGGTTGCCCAGGAACCCATGGTCACCAAGGTGTTTCCGCTGGATCTCGACGCCCCCGCCAACGACGGGAAAAGTAGCGTTGCCCACCTACTCGAACCGGATCCCAACACCACGCTGGAAGCGCTGCTGCCCCGTTTCGTCGAAACGGAAATGCTACGCTCCCTGCTGGAGTCCAGTGCCTCCGAGCACGGTGCTCGAATGGCCGCCATGGACAAGGCCAGCAACAACGCGGGCGACATGATCGCCAGGTTGACCCTCACCATGAACAAGATCCGGCAGGCCTCCATCACCAACCAGATCATCGAAATCGTGTCCGGCGCCAACGCCTAAAGCTTTGAAACCGCGAAATTCGCGAAATTACGCGAAAAAGCGGAATAACAATCCCGGTTCTTTATTTTATTTCGCGTCATTTAGCGCTTTTCGCGGTTCCCATTTTTTCGAGGTCACCCATGTCCAACCAGCTCACCGGCCGCGTCATAGCCATCGTCGGCCCCGCCGTGGACGTCGAATTCGACAACAACCTGCCCGAGATCATGAACGCGCTGCTGACGGAGCTCACCGACGGCCAGGGCGTGAAGTCCACTGTCACGCTTGAAGTGCAACAACACTTGGGCGAGAACCGTGTGCGCTGCGTTTCCATGCAGCCCACGGAGGGCATGATTCGCGGTCAGGTCGTCACCGACACCGGAGCGCCCATCAATGTTCCCGTCGGACCCGAGACCCTGGGCCGCATCATGAACGTGGTGGGTCTGCCCATCGATGAACGCGGACCCATCGGCCACAAGATGACCCTGCCCATCCACCGCGAGGCTCCGAAGTACGATGAGCTAAACACCACTTCCGAAATGTTCGAGACCGGCATCAAGGTCATCGATCTGCTGGAACCCTACGCCAAGGGCGGTAAGACGGGCCTCTTCGGCGGCGCGGGCGTGGGCAAGACGGTGCTCATCATGGAGCTCATCAACAACATCGCCAAGGGGCACGGTGGCTATTCCGTGTTCGCGGGCGTGGGTGAGCGCACCCGCGAAGGCAACGACCTCTGGCACGAGATGATGGACAGTGGCGTCATCAACAAGGATGACCTCTCGAAGTCCAAAGTGGCCTTGATCTACGGCCAGATGACCGAGCCCCCCGGAGCCCGCGCCCGCGTCGCGCTTTCGGGCCTGACGGTGGCGGAATATTTCCGCGACCAGGAGGGCAAGGACGTGCTGCTCTTCATCGACAACATCTTCCGCTTCACTCAAGCCGGCGCGGAAGTCTCCGCGCTGCTGGGCCGCATGCCCTCCGCCGTGGGCTACCAGCCCACGCTGGCCACCGAGATGGGCCAACTGCAGGAGCGCATCACCTCCACGAAGAAGGGTTCCATCACGTCGGTGCAGGCGGTGTACGTGCCCGCCGACGACTACACGGACCCCGCGCCGGCCACGACCTTCGCCCACCTGGATGCCACCACGAACTTGAGCCGCGAGATCGCGTCCCTGGGCATCTACCCCGCCGTGGATCCGCTGGCATCCAGCTCCCGCCTGCTGGACCCCCGCATCCTGGGCGAGCACCACTACAACACCGCCATGCGCGTGAAATCCATCCTGCAAAAGTACAAAGAACTCCAGGACATCATCGCCATCCTTGGCATGGATGAACTGAGCGACGACGACAAGCTCGTGGTGGCGCGCGCGCGCAAGATCCAGCGCTTCCTCAGCCAGCCCTTCTTCGTGGCTGAGCAGTTCACGGGCATGGCTGGCAAGTACGTGAAGCTAGAGGATTCCATCAAGGGTTTCAGCGAAATCTGCGAAGGCAAGTGGGACCACTTGCCGGAACAGGCTTTCTACCTGGTTGGCACCATCGAAGAGGCCGCAGAAAAAGCCGAAAAAATGGCAGCATCGGTTTAAGGAATCCCCATGTCCGAACCCATCCTTTTGGAAGTGGTCACGCCGCACAAGCGCGTCTTCGGCGCGCAGGTGTCGGAGGTCTCCTTTCCTTCCGCCGACAAGGGCTACTACGGCATTTTGCCGGGTCATACGCCCGTCATGACGCCCCTTGGCCAGGGCCTCATCTACTACGTGCAGGGCGGTGAAAAACACTGGCTCACTGTCTTTGGCGGTTTTGCGGAAGTGGGCTCGGACCACGTGACGATCCTCGCCCGCGAATCTGAGACGGTGGATGAGATTGATCTGGATCGAGCCGAGGGCGCCCGTCAGCGCGCGCTGAAAATCCTGAAAGAAGCCCAGACCGAGTCGGACCTGGGTGCCGCGCAGGCCGCACTGGATCGCAGCATCATCCGCATCAGCGCCGCCGGGCATTCCGGGGGGCATGGGTTTTAATTCAGCCATGAGCTATGAGCTATGAGCAAAAAAAGGCCCCTTTCGGGGCCTTCTCAAAATTTCTCATGGCTCATAGCTGGTAGCTCATAGCTCGAATACCGCGTTCTGCTCCAGCATTCGGATCCGCTTATCGGGGATGGCTCGGATCTGGGGCAGCATCACGGGTTTGTCGCCGGGCGTCAGGTGGTAGATGCCCACGGGCACGTCTACTTTCAGCTTTTTCAGCTCTTCACCTAGCATCTTGGGAGTCATGTGTTTGCTGGCCTCCGCAAGCCAATCCTGCTCGTTGGGAAAGCTGGCTTCGGTGATGAAGAGTTTCAGGTTGCGGGTCTTGTTGGCCACTTCGTAGATGCGTTCTGTTGGCGCGGTATCCGACGTGAAAATGAATGCGCTGTGATCGTCCTCCACTTTGTAGCCCACGCATGGCACCAGATGGTTCACGCGGATGGGCGTGATGGAAAGGCCTTCCACCTTGTAGACCTTTTCGGGCTCCACTTCCGTGTAGTGGATCGTCGGATTGTCGGCGGTCGGGATTACGCTGAAGTCTGGCCACAATTCGTCATTGAAAAGGTGACGGCGCAGCGCGTCCAGGGTCTCGGGCAGGGCATGAATTTCCACCGGGCCCGTAGTGTGACCAAAGACGTTCTTCGTAAAGAACGGCAGGCTGCAGATGTGATCCAGATGGGAATGGCTGAGGAAGATATGGCGAATGTGGATCTGCTCTGCCACGGAGAGCGCCTGGGTGATGGAGCCCGCGTCAATGGCCACGGTTCCGTTGATGAGGAGCCCCGTCAGACGCTCCCCATCGGCTTCACCGCCGGAACAACCCATAATGCGAAGCTGCATGGACCCTCAAGAATTCCAAATGATACCCACAAGGTGAGCTGGAAAAAAAGAGTAATGAGTCAGCCTAAAATCGAATGCCCGCGTAGAGCCCCACTTGGCTTTGTGGAGCCAGGGCTTTTTGGATGGAATCGGGAGTGCTGGTCCTGTCTTCCTTGCTTAAGGGAATTGCCACTTCCAGGCGGATGAATGGGCTCACTACGGGTAGGGGAATCGAAAAACCGATGCCCGCGCGGGCCCAGGGCCGTGTCTGGGTGGTGTCGGACTTGAGGCCCAAGGGGGATGAGCGCACTGGATCCCAGGACAGGGTCTCCCGGCGCATTTCTACACC
>JANOLT010000401.1:0-8678 GCA_031419915.1 Holophagaceae bacterium | reverse complement strand
TGCAAAACATCCCAAGAGCAAAAGGACGCCGACCGAGGTCAGGAGTGGTTTGATATTCATGGAGAAGTCCTTAAAAAAGGGGGTTAGTCCAAATAGCAAAATACGAACCATTGCGTATTTACTGTATTTAATAGCCTTGATTGAATAATTTTTTCTATGGACAGACCAACAACAAGTAAAATGCCTCAGGCTCACCGACCGTTGATGCAAAGGCGCAACGGGTCCGACTTCTCATCACCCCATCCGGGATTGCAGGAAGGACCCCAAGCCTTCCCCTTCGGCCAAGGCCTGCACAAGAGCGCTGCCGATGATGGGCGTGGCGCCCATGGCCCGCACCTCGGCCAGGGCCGCGGGATTGCTCAGGCCGAATCCCACCGCCAGCGGACGCGTGGTGAAGGATTTCAGGGCCTCCACGCGCTCGCGGACTGCCGCCAGGTCCGTGGTGCTGCCCGTTCCGGTGACGCCCAGACGAGCCACGACATAGGCGAACCGCTGAGCAAAGGGATGATCCGGACCTGGATCAGGGCGACGATCCAGAAGGCCCTTGGCACGTTCGAGGTCCGTGGTGGGAGCAAGGAGCGGAATTATCGGATAGCCCGAGGCCCGAAGCTGAGCCTCAAATTCAGGTTCTTCGGAATCCGGCAGATCCACCACCAGCAGGGCTTTCACCGGGGTGCATCGCAGCAGTTCCACCAAACGATCCGCGCCGATTTGGAGCAAGGGATTCAAGTAGGTGAAGAGGATCAAATCGGGGCTTTCCATCAAGCCCGCCAGGGTTTCGAGCACGCGCAGGGGCGTGGCGCCCCGCTGGATGGCGCGGTGGGCGGCGGCCTGCAGCACGGGGCCGTCGGCGATGGGATCGCTATGAGGCAGCCCGATTTCGAGAGCTTCGAGTCCCAAGGCCTTGGCTTCGGAAAGCAGGCGTGGCAGCGACTCCAGGGATGGGTCACCGGCCATGATGAAAGGAAGGAGCTTATTCATATAAAAGGTTCCTTAAATACACAATTTCGATTGATAGGTCGCAAGATCCTTGTCCCCGCGCCCGGAAAGACCCAGCAGGACCGTCGCGAATGCCCGCTTCGCCAGTTCCGGGAGCAGTGCCAAAGCATGGCTCGATTCCAGCGCGGGCAGGATGCCTTCGGATTCGCATAACCATTTTGCGGCCTCCAGGGCCTGGTCATCTGATGCGCGAAGAACTTCGATTTTTCCATCCAGCGCCAGGGCTGCCAGTTCCGGTCCCAGGGCCGGATAGTCCAGGCCCGCGCTGATGCTGGCGGTCTCCGCGGTGTGGCCGTGCTGGTCCTGGAGCAGGAGCGTCTTGCACCCGTGCAGCACACCCATGCGCCCGCCGTCCAGCCGCGCGGCATGTTCACCCAGGGCTGATCCATGCCCCCCCGCTTCCACGGCGAAACGATGCACCTCATCCCCAAGAAAGGGCACCAGCAGGCCGAGACCATTGCTGCCGCCCCCGGCGCAGGCGATGACTGAATCCGGCAAGGAACCCGTCTGTTCGAGGACTTGAGCCCGGGCCTCCTCGCCGATGACCATCTGGAAGGTGCGCACCAAGGTCGGAAAGGGATGGGGACCCAGGGCGCTGCCAAGAATGTAATGGGCTTTGTCGCAACGGGCCGCCCAGGCTCGCAACGCTTCGTTCACGGCTTCTTTGAGCGTCCCCTGCCCTGCTTCCACTGGGACCACTTCGGTGCCGAAAAGTCTCATGCGCGCCACGTTTGGCGCCTGCCGGGCCATGTCCGTCACGCCCATGTAGACCGTGCATTTCAGGCCCAGGCGGGCGCAGGCGGCGGCGGTGGCCACGCCGTGCTGGCCCGCGCCGGTTTCCGCGATGATCTCCGTCTTGCCCATGCGCCGCGCCAGCAGAGCCTGGGCCATGGCGTTGTTGATCTTGTGGGCACCGGTGTGGGTGAGATCCTCACGTTTGAGATAGAGGCCTTTCAAACCAAGCTTGGCGGCCAACCGAGGGGCTGATGTTAATGGAGTCGGCCGGCCCACGAAATGACGTAATTCAGTCTTTAATTCGATCTGGAAGGATGGGTCTTCCAAGGCCCTTCGAAAGGCTGTTTCAAGATCCAGCAGCGGCTGCATCAGGGTCTCCGGCGCGTAACATCCGCCAAGGCCTCCCTTGCCGAAACGGGTGGGCAGCAGGAATTCAGTCGCGTGCATGATAAACCTCAGCAGTCATGGATTTGGCGGTTTGAATGAAAGCCCGGACTTTCAAGGGATCCTTGATCCCTGGTGAGATCTCCAGGCGGCTGGCGGCATCGAAACCTTGAAGATGAATTCGCGCTTCCGCATGGCAGAGGGCCACTCGTTCTCTCAGGTTGTCCGCATGAAGGCCGCCCGCCAAAAGAAAGGCGCCGGGGGGCGGGAAAGTCATGGCGTGGGTTCGCCCTGAACCGCCAGCCACACCAGTTTCTTTAAGGTTCGACTCCCAAATATAGAGATCCGCTGGGATGGTCACTTTATCCCGATCATCACTCCATGGAAGAAGGATGAAATAACCTTCTGATTTTAGTCGTTGAATTACCTTATTTCGATGTTCTGGGGACACGTGGGGCTGGATGTTCCGAATGCCAGTCGCGCTCGCCATTCGGATGATGACCTCTGAGTCGTCGGCAACTGTTACCAGCACGGCGCGGTCTCGCACTTCGCTCGATGCCTCGGCCAAATTCGCACAGTGTCTCGGACTGGGGGGATGCACAACGAAGCCCAAAAAATCCGCGCCTTCCGCGGCGGCAAAGGCTGCATCGGCGGCATTCGTAAGGCCGCAGACTTTGACTTTCACGAAGCCGCCCGCGCTTTGGCACCGGCCAATATCCGTTCCAGGAATCCTTTTGGATTCGCGCTTCGCATCAGGGCCTCGCCGATGAGCACCGCGTCGAAGCCCGCCGCGAAAACTTCTACTGCATCTTCAGGCGTGGCAAGACCGGATTCACGAATCAGGAGCGCGTTTGGAAAGGCTTTTCTGAGCGGGGCGGCGCTGGGCGCGCCCAGTGTGAAGGTCGAAAGATCCCGCGCATTGATGCCCACCAATCGAGCCTTGGAAGCCTGCGCGGTGGGTATCTCCGTCAAGTCATGCAGCTCCACGAGCGGTTCCAACCCCAAAGCCCGTGCGGCTTCGGCAAAGATGGCGGTGTGTTCCTTCAGCACCCGCGCGATGAGCAGTACGGCCTTCGCGCCAGAGGTCGCGGCGTCGAAAAGATGTCCTTCAGATATCACAAACCCTTTGTAAAGGCTTGGTACGCCAAGTTCTACAGCCTGGGCAAGGTGCTGGCTTGAGCCCAGAAAATAACGGGGCTCGGTGAGGATCGAGAAACACGCGGCGCCACCTTCCTGGTACGAAATAAGCTGTTTTCGTAATGGCGTGCCCGCCGCGAAGGGTCCAAGCGAAGGCGAGCCCTGCTTGTATTCCGCGATGATGCCGCCGCCTTCCCGGCGTTGACTCTCACGCAGAGCTGATTCGAAGGGACCGGGTTCGTTCGCGGACAACGGTTCCCTTTCGAAATCAACTGCTGAAGGCAATTCACGGATCCGCTCCAACTCGGAAAGCAGCACCTTTTGAAGGTGTGAACTGGGGGCCAGGCCCGTGCCCCGCACCAGGTCCACGGGATTCGGAAAGGCCCTCATCAAGACGCCTCCACGTTGTTCGGGAGCGGCAATGAAAATCCGCCTTCAAGGGAATCTTTTGCTTCACGAAAATAATCCGGCAGGCAATCCAGCCCTGCGTCGCGATGCAGCACCAGCCCCAGCGCCACTTGAAGCGCCACGCCATCGGCCACGGCTGCACGGTAATCCGGATGCCTGGCCCCCCCATGAAGGCCTCTAGCCACCATCAGCGCTTCGGCCCGGTCTTTCACGCGAAGGGCATCTTTGGCTGGCAGTGGAATGCCCAGTTCGCGGGGAACCAGTACCTGCAAGGGTTTCAGAACGCCATGATTGATCTCAATGACCGTGGTAGGCCCTTCGATGGAAGCCTCATCCAGCCCCCGGCCTTCCGCGTCCTTGCCATGAACCACAAAGGCCCGTTTCACGGAACCTTTTACAAGAGCGCCAGCCATGGGCTTCAACAAGGCTTCTTTCGCTACACCCAGGAGTTGTAGTTGCGGCTTCCCAGGATTAAGCAGCGGACCCAGGAGATTGAAGATCGTGGGGATGCCCAGGCGCTTGCGGATCTCCCGCAGGCGGCCCAGCAGCGGGTGATAGGCCGCCGCGAAGAGAAACGCGAAGTGCCGCTCCCGCAGATCATCTAGCAGTTGATCGGGAGATCGCGCCAGGTCGTAACCCAGGGCCTCCAGCAGATCCGCCGAGCCGCACAGACTCGTGGCGGCGCGGTTGCCATGCTTCAGCACCGGCACGCCGAGATGCGCGAGATGCAAAGCCGCCAGTGTGCTCAGATTCGCCGTGGAAGCGCCGTCGCCGCCGGTCCCGCAGGTATCCAGAACGCGCATTCCGGAATCGGGAAACGGAATGGCGACTTCCTGCAAAGCCTCGGCAAAGGCCGCCAACTCTTCAGCTTCAGGAATCCGCTGAGCCAGCAGAGCCAGGCAGGCACCTACCAGCAGCGCGTCGGTGTCCTGGTCAATGAAGGTCTTCATCAATTCCTTGGCCGTCGTGGGTGGCAATGGGTGCATGGGATTGTGGGTGGTGAGCAGGGTCATTGGGATTCCTTCGGGCTATGAGCTTTGAGCTATGAGCTGCTTACAACGCCAGCTAACTTCAGGAAATTTTTAAGTAGGGCTGGACCGTCTGGAGTGAGGATGCTTTCGGGATGAAACTGGACGCCCCAACGCGGCAGCGTGGCGTGCGTGATGGCCATGATCTCCCCACCAGGGCTCGTTCCCGTTACGCGCCAACAATCAGGCAGGCTCGACGATTCAGCGATGAGGCTGTGATAACGGCCAATGGAAAAGTCCTGGGGCAGGCCTTTGAACAGCCCCGTGCCCTCGTGTCGCAGCGGAGTGGCCTCGCCGTGCAGGGGTTCCCGGGCGCGGAGGACACGGCCTCCGGTGGCCGCCACAAGAGCTTGATGACCCAGGCAAACCCCCAGCACGGGGACCTTCCAATCGCTCCCCGCGATGGCCATGTGACCGGGACTTTCTAATGGATGGCCTGGGCCCGGCGAGAGCACGACAGCCTCGGGAGCCAGAGCCTTCGCTTCTTCAAGCGTGATGGCATCGTGGCGCACCACGCGGACTTCGGCGCCCAGGGTTTCGAAAGCCTGGAGCAGGTTGTAGGTGAAGCTGTCGAGGGCATCAATCAGCAGGATCATTTCGCCATCTCCGAAAGATTCACGCCCAGGGCTTCGGCCACGGCACCCATTTTCTGCAACGTCTCGCGGTATTCCGAGGCGGGGTCTGAGGCCCGCACCACACCCGCCCCCGCTTGCAGGTAGGCCGCGCCGCCCGCATAGATGGCGGTGCGCAGGATGAGCGCCGTGTCCAGCGTGCCGTCGGCACCGATGCGCACCAGGGCGCCGCCGTAGGGACCGCGCATGTCGCCTTCCATCTCGGCGATGCGTTGGCAGGCGCGCAACTTGGGCGCGCCGCTTACCGTGCCCGCCGGGAAGCAGGAAGCCAGTACATCCAGCGCATCCAGGCCCTCTTTCAGCTTGGCCTTCACGGTGGTGGTGAGGTGCAGCACGTGGCTCGTGCGTTGCAATGCCAAAGGCTTTTCCACTCTCACGCCGCCGGGCACGGCGATGCGGCCCAGATCGTTGCGCGCCAGATCCACGAGCATCTGGTGTTCGGCCAATTCCTTCGGATTGCATTTTAGTGCCTCGAAACGCTCGGCGTCCTCGTCATCGCTGCCACCCCGGGCCACCGTTCCGGCGATGGGCAAGGTTTCCGCCTGCCCTTCGGAGACGCGCACCAGCATTTCCGGCGAAGCCCCCACGAGCGCAAATTCACCCCACTCCAACAGGAACGCATAGGGGCTAGGATTCAGACGCCGCAGGCGCCGGTAGGCCTCCAGCGGCGAAGGTGGATCCTCCACCCGGACGCGATGGCTGGGCACCATCTGATAGATATCGCCATCCAGGATTCGCTCCTGGGTGGCCCTCACAAATTCTTCGTACTGCTCCTGATTGATCTGGGCCGTGGCTCTTGTGGCATGTTCCGGTTCCACCGGCGTGACGATGTGCTGTAGCGCTTCCGCCAGTTCATCCATCCGCGCCATGCCTTCGCTTCGATCGGCGCAAAGCACCTGCAACTCCGCCACCTGATGAAGGTGATCAAACACCAGGGCGGCCCCGAAGCGCCGCATCCACACCGTAGGAAGCCCGAGACTGTTCTTCGCGGGCAAGGGAAGGCTCGGTTCCAGGGCGACGATGGCTTCGAAGCCCACGTAGCCAGCGCAACCCACCCCGATGGGAAAAGCTTCGCGGGGTCCCGGTAGATCCGCCCGCGCATCCGATTCACTGTGCAGCGTGCTGATGGCGGCCAAGCCGCGCAGGGCATCAACCCACCCCTTTCCCGGTGGTTCCAGGCGGACTTCGCCCTGCCCTTCCAGCAGTACGAAACTATGACGGCCCACCCGCTCGCCCAGATCGCAGGATTCCAGCAGAAGGCTGGCGCCAGCGGGCTTCAGAGCAAGGAAGGCCGAAAGGGGGGTGATGAGATCTGCAGGAAGCAGGCGGCGCAGCAGCATGGGTATTGTGTCCAAATAAAAAAGCCCGGATCCACATGGGAACCGGGCTCGGAAGGGAGAAAAAATCAGCTAGGTCGTCGTGATCGTAGCGTTCCCATCCGAGCAAGCGCGCCACCACCAGCCCAAATAGGCCGCAGGAGCGAAAGTGCCGGAAACGAACATCATGGAAGGTATCTCAGCATTCCTGGCCTGGATTTGTCAATACGTTCGTTACGGACGCCGGGCTCCACCTATGGTGATATGGAGGGATGGATTCTCTCCCAACACCCACCGACGCGCTGCATGAACGCCCTTCGACCATCCATACCGAGGATCCTTTGAAGCCGAGGGGGCCTTGGAGCTTCATGAGAGAAGCAATAGGCGGCGGCTTTTCGAAATGGTCCTGGCACTTAATGGCTGCCTGGGCGGCATTCCAGTTGCTCACGAGTTTTGTGTGGGCCTGGCACATGCGCGGTTTCGCGGGCTTTGCGGGCTCTCCGGGTGGCAGCGCCCTGCCGAATAATTGGGGGGAGCATCTCACCGCGAAAGATATCTGGGAGTTGATGGAAAACGGAGGCATGAAGCATGAACCTATTGGCTCCGCGGTGCCGCTTCTCGCAATCGTTTGCCTTGTGTGGGTCTTCTGGTCCGGGTGGCGCATGCAGGCGGATCTGTTGGGTTTCCGGGCCCGATTGAAGCACTGGTTCTTCGGAATGCTGGACGCCCTCCTTATTGGGCTGTTGCCTTTGGGAATTGTGTTCGGCCTTGCTCGCTGGTCCTTGTCTACCTTGGGTGCCACGGGCATCCAGGGCCTGGGTTGGCTGGCCCTCATCGGCATCCCACTCATCTCGATGGCTTTTCTTTCAGCCCTCGGCCTTCAATGGTGGCTTTGCCGCGTGGATCGCGGCGCGGGCTCCAGCGGCCTGTTGCGGCATTGGGGCCGCAGTTTCCTGCGCCTGTGGATGAACCCGGTGCAGTGGACGTGCTTGGTTGTTGGTGGCGTGATGCTGCGGGCGGGCCTCGCATTTTCGGCGATCTGGATCGGCTGGCACCTGGGGGGCGGGAGTACTTCAAGGGTGCAGCTATTTCTTCTACTGGAGCTGCTTTCCGCGGTGATCAACGCTTGGCTGCTGGGCTGGTTCCTGCGCCTGACAGCTCTCTTCTGGCGGCAGGATGAAAAGGTGCGGAACGTGAGATTGGAATTGGAAGAGGCCACAAAATTTCCCGCTTCTATGGAGATCGGCGGAAAAAATGAGGCTTGATTCTTCGCTCCTGGCGCTCATTCTCACGGTCTCTCCACTGGCTTGCCAAAAGGTGGCCACGGCGCCTAAACCCGCCGCAGTTATCAACCAAGCCAGAGACCAGAGGCCCGCCCCCCAATTGCTCCAGGCCCAGTCCATCGGCGTGATCCAGGATTTCGCGGATGATCCAGAAATCATGGCAATCCTCGCGCCCAAACAGGCCGAGATCCGAGCCACTTTTGATCTGCCCCTTTGCGCGTGCCCCAAAGGGATTTTTCGCGGGCGCAACGGCGAGGAGAATCTGCTGGGCTACTGGGTCACGGACATCATGCGCGCCCGAGCAACCCAGATGCTTGGCAAGCCCGTGAAATTCGCCATGACCAACAGTGGCGGGCTTCGCGCCAATCTCCCCGCGGGCCAATTGAAAGTGTCGGACATCTACGGCGTCATGCCCTTCGAGAACGAACTGATGACCATCGAAATGACGGGCCAGGATGTGATGGACGCCATCAAGCAGGGTGTCCTCCGTCGCGGGGGCGAACCCAGCTCCGGCGTGAGGTTGGTGTTGTCAGGCACGGTGGACAAACCCGATTTCCTGATCACCTGGGAGGATGGTACGGCCATCAAGCCAGACGAAGTTGTCACGGTGGCCACCACGGATTTTCTCTTCAACGGCGGCGATTCCATTCCCGCATTAAGGGAGGGCCGCCGTCCCTTCACCACGGGATTATCCATGCGCCAGCTGCTGCTGGACGCCTGCGGGGACTTGGCCAAGGCAGGAAAACCCTTGGTGGC
>JANOLT010000400.1:0-1927 GCA_031419915.1 Holophagaceae bacterium | reverse complement strand
TGTTTCAGCACGTCGCGAAGGCGGCCGATCATCCAGAATTCCGCTTCGCCCAGCTCCGGTTCCACCGCCAGCGTCACGTCATCCGTCAAATTGATCTGCACGAAGCGGGCAGCGTTCCAGAGCTTGTTGCAGAAATTGCGGCTGGACTCCAGACGGTTCGTCGACAGCGCGATATCCGTGCCTGGCGCGGACATGGAAATGAGCGTGAAGCGCAGGGCGTCGGTGCCGAACTCGTCCATGACTTCGAGCGGATCGATGACGTTGCCCTTGGACTTTGACATTTTCGCGCCGGATTCATCCCGCACCAGGCTGTTGAAGTAGACCTTCTTGAAGGGAACCTGATGGGTCCAGGTGAGACCGCTCATCACCATGCGCGCCACCCAGAAAAAGATGATGTCGTAGCTGGTGCACATCAGGTCGTTGGGGTAGTAGCGCTTGAGATCCTCGGTCTCGTCGGGCCAGCCCAGGATGCTGAAGGGCCAAAGCGCTGAGGAAAACCAGGTGTCCAGGGTGTCCGGATCCTGTTCGAGTTTTGTGGATTTGCAATTAAGGCACGCGGTGGGTTCTTCCAACTCCACGTGCAGATGGCCGCACGTCGCGCAGGTCCAGGCCGGAATGCGGTGGCCCCACACGAGCTGGCGTGAAATACACCAGTCCTGGATGTTGGTGAGCCAGTGTTCCCACACCGCCACGTGATGCTCGGGCGTGAAGGTGATGCGGCCATCGCGAACGGCTTGTAGCGCCTGTTGCGCGGCATCCTTCACATCCATGAACCACTGCTCGGACACGAGAGGCTCGAGCACAGCGCCGGTGCGGTCGGATACCGCCACTTGGCTGGTGTGGTCCTCGATCTTCACCAGGAAGCCCCCCGCGTCGAGATCCGCCACGATCTTCTTGCGGCATTCGAAACGGTCCAGACCCGCGTAGGCACCGGCCTCCGCCGTCATCTTCGCGTCGAAGCCGATGACGGTGATGGAGGGAAGCTGCAACCGCAGGCCCGCGGCGTGGTCGTTGGGATCGTGGGCAGGGGTGAGCTTTACGCAGCCGGTGCCGAAGGCCGGGTCCACGAAGCTGTCCACCACCAGCGGGATCTGGCGACCTGTGATGGGATGATTCATCAGTTTGCCGATAAGGCGGGTGTAGCGCGCATCGTCCGGATGCACGGCCACGGCCGTATCTCCCAGCATGGTTTCGGGTCGCGTGGTGGCCACAACGATATCTCCGCTGCCGTCTGCCAGCGGGTAGCGCAGGTGCCACAGCTTGCCATTGCGCTCCACGTGTTTCACTTCGAGATCGCTGAGGGCCGTTCGCGAGACGGGATCCCATTGGATCATGCGGGGACCGCGGTAGATGCGGCCTTGGCCGTAGGCCTCCACGAAAACTTTTCGCACGGCGCGGTTCAAATCGGGGTCCATGGTGAAGCGTTTGCGCGTCCAGTCCAAGCTGGCGCCCAGGCGCCGCAACTGGTTTTCGATATCAGTCTGGTTCTGTTCCTTCCAGGCCCAGATGCGCGCCAGGAATTTCTCGCGGCCCAAAGCGTGACGATCGGTGCCCTCGGCCTTCAGTTGGCGTTCCACGATAATCTGCGTGGCGATGCCTGCATGATCCACACCGGGCACCCAGGCGACATCGAACCCTTGAGCCCGTTTGAGCCGGGCCACCACGTCTGGCAGCGTGTAGGCCAGCGCGTGGCCCATGTGCAGATTGCCCGTGATGTTCGGCGGCGGAAGGGACATGGAGAAGGGCGTCTTGCCGCTTTTCGGCTTGGCCGTGAAGACACCCGCGGTCTCCCAGGTGGCGTACCAGCGCTCCTGCGCCGTCTTGAAATCGAAGGCCTTGTCCATTTCACGCATCGTCATTTCCCAACATAAAAACATTCGCAGAGATCGCGGAGGAGGCTGAGGTTCGCAGAAAAATCTCTTTAGTT
>JANOLT010000399.1:0-6526 GCA_031419915.1 Holophagaceae bacterium | reverse complement strand
GACCCTCTACCGCAAACTCCGAGACTTGGGGTTGGCGGATGGATCCGATGAAGTGTAGGGAATTGCACCAATGTTGCAGATCTCTACGGCGCCTAGGTTTCATTAAAATTGTTAATATCATGTATTTCAGTAATTAAATTTTGGCTTGAAACTTCCTACATCGATACCCAAGCATCCGGCCGTGCCGGATTTCCCAAAATTGGAGAACACCATGAAGAAACTCGCTGCCCTGCTCGTGGCCGCTGCACTAATCAGCCCTGTCTTTGCACAGGATGCCAAGAAGGCCGCCGCTGCCCCCAAGGCCGCTCCTGCCGCCAAGAAGCATGTCGAAGCCGCTCCTGCCGACAAGAAACACACGAAGCATGTCAAAGCCGCTCCTGCTGACAAGAAGGTTGTGAAGGAAGAAGCCCCGAAGAACGCCATGGTCCTGGCCGACGAGAAGAAAGTCGACGACAAGGCCGTGAAGACCGAGAAGAAGGCCGACAAGAAGGCCGAAGCCGCTCCCGCCGACAAGAAGCACACGAAGCATGTCGAAGCCGCTCCTGCTGACAAGAAGGTTGTGAAGGAAGAAGCCCCTAAGAGCGCCATGATCCTGGCCGACGAGAAGAAAGTCGACGACAAGGCCGTGAAGACCGAGAAGAAGGCCGACAAGAAGGCCGAAGCCGCTCCTGCCGACAAGAAGGTTGAAGCCGCTCCTGCCGACAAGAAGGTTGTGAAGGAAGAAGCCCCTAAGAGCGCCATGATCCTGGCCGACGAGAAGAAAGCTGACGAGAAGAAGACCGAAGCTGCTCCCGTCAAGAAGATCATCAAGAAAAAGATTGAAACCAAGGAAGTGAAAAAGGACGACAAGAAGGTCTAATCTCCTTCTTCACCAGAAAGCGGGCCCGAAAGGGTCCGCTTTTTTTTGAGGGCTACTCGCTTTGGTGAAGGCTTCTTACCTCTCCGGGATACTGAACAGAAGAGCCTGCTATCCTCGAAGGAACGTCTAGGTTGTCGGAGGTTCTGTGTCCAAGCTTGATCTTGTCCTGTTCGAGGAGGAGTTCAAGCAACTCCAGGACATCATTGGCCGCTTGCAGAAGGATGCTTCCGCCAAGGTGGTTTTTCTGGTGGATAAAAATGGGCAGCAAATCGCTTCCGCAGGGGAAGTGCAGAGCATTGACGCCACCAGTCTCGCCTCCCTTACCGCGGGCAACGTGGCCGCCACAGATGGCCTCGCCAAGCTCATCGGTGAAAAGGAATTCAGCCTTCTGTTCCACGAAGGCGAAAAGGACAACCTGCATATTTCCATCGTGGGGAAGCGCGGCATTCTGGTGGTGATCTTTGATCAGGGATCCAGTTTGGCTCTGGTGCGCCTGCGGGTGAAAAAAGCTTCGAGGGAACTCCAGGAGATTTTCGAACGGGTGGAGACTCGGGCCAACGAGGAGAGTGGTCCGGGGACCAAGTTCGAAAGCCCCTTCAGTGAGATAACTGATGACGACATTGACAAGCTCTTCGGCGATTAAAGATTGATGATGTACGAGGGACTCACGCCATGACCTTCATCAACTACGCCTCGCGCGAGATCAATTGCAAGATCGTGTATTACGGTCCGGGGCTCTGCGGGAAAACCACGAACATCCAGTGGATTCACCAGCAGGCCAACCCCGAAAAACGGGGCAAGCTGGTAAGCCTTGCGACGGAAACCGACCGGACCCTTTTCTTTGATTTCCTCCCCCTGGACATGGGCACGGTCAAGGGTTTCAAAGTCCGTTTCCACCTCTACACCGTTCCAGGCCAGGTTTTCTACGATGCATCCAGAAAGCTCATCCTGAGGGGTTGTGATGGCGTGATCTTCGTGGCTGACAGCCAGCGCCCCCGGATGGAAGCCAACATCGAGGCCATCGCCAATCTTGCGACGAACCTCAAGGACAACGGCTTTGATATCCGCACCATCCCTTACGTCCTGCAGCTCAACAAACGGGACATGCCCACCGCTGAAAAAGTGGATGAGATGGAGCGGCTCCTGCGTTTCCGCAATGAACCCATGATCGAAGGCATAGCCAACCAGGGCCTCGGTGTGATCGAAACGCTCAAAGCCTCCGCCAGACAGATCCTGATGGAATTGCAAAGGTCTTAGGCACCGTTACGCCTTGGCCAGCGCTTTTCTGGCCAAGGTGTTACGGCGCCTTATGTCGGCCGCAGGCCGACGCGATGGATGATGCTCCGCTCAAGGTCGAAGGGTGTTACGGCGCCTCCAGCTATCAGGCGCAGTGCGCCTTCCTGCTCACTGCGTTCGCAGAGCTGGAGCCTCTATCTCGGCCGCAGGCCGACGCGATGGATGGTGCTCCGCGGTCAGGCCGGAGTGCGCAACGGCCCCTAAACAAAAAAGGCCGCGCAATTGGCGACCTTTTCCTCATGTTCCATTGGCTCCGGTGAGAGGACTCGAACCTCCGACATCCTGATTAACAGTCAAGCGCTCTAACCAGCTGAGCTACACCGGAACGGAAGGTTTAGTTTACCTGGATTGGACCTTCATTCAAGAGCCAACAGTGAATGGCGGGGCTCTTGAGAAGAGCTACATGAGCCCCTAACCGTCATCCCTTCGCGTAGCGCTGCAGCTTTTCGGTGTCGGTGATGCGTATGACCGGAAAAGTGCTGTGGATGAGTTCAAGGTCGGAGAGCAGGCGAAGCGCCCGGGAGAAAGCCTCCCGGCTGGCGCCAATGCACTGAGCCAAATCTTCCTGGGTCTCTTCGAATTCGACGAAGCGGCGCTCGGGATGTTTTTCGTGGGTTTCAAGGATGAACTGAGCCACCCGTTCAGGAACACTGTGCAGGCTCAAGGCATCTACCAGGTCCACAAGGTGTCGAACCTTGGAGGCAAAGTGCTGGATGAGGACTTCGGCTACTTCAGGTGTGGTGTGGGCAATGCGGATCAGGGGCTCCGCGGGAATGAGCCAGCAACTGCTGTCTCCGCGGGCTTCGGCACTGGAGGCGACGGGTCCTTTGTCGAAGACCTGTACCTCACCCACGCACTGGCCCGGCTTCATGAAGTCCAGGACTTGCATGTGGCCTCGCCCGTCGGTGCGGAAGACCTTCAGGCATCCCGTGGCCACCACGAACACGCCCGGAATCCGGTCCCCCTGTTGGAAGACCCGCTGACCATCCTCGAAGGTACGCAGCTCCGACAGGAGCACCAGCTCCTTCGCGATTGAAGGTGGAAGGCCCGAGAGAAAAGCGATGCTGTGTAGGTTCAGAGCAGCAGTTGGCATGAGCACCCGTATCAACCAATCATCTTAACAATGGCATCGCACCAATGGCAGCAGAACAATTTGAATGATGGCCTACTTCACCCGCTCCATAAAGGTCCTATCCAGGGTGTTCACACGGATCTTTTCACCATTTTCCATGTAGGGCGGCACGGCGACGATAATGCCATTTTCCATCTTGGCGGGTTTGTAGGAGCCTGTGGCGTTGGCATTCTTCATCACGGGATCAGTGGCCAGGATTTCAAGTACGACGCTGGGGGGTAGAGCCGCGGAAATGGGCTGGTTCTCGTAAAATTCGAGCTCCACCTGCATGTTGGGTGTGAGAAAGTCCAAGTCGTCCCCCAGAACGTCCTTGTTCACTTCCAGCTGTTCATAAGTCTCATTGTTCATGAAGATTAAGTGGCCACCATCCTCGTAGAGAAACTCCATGACGTGCTGCTCTAAGGCTGCCCGATCAACTTTTTCCGAGGACCCAAAGCGATTCTCACGATTGATGCCGTCTTTCAGACGCTTCATCTTGGTGACCACGCGGGCCGGCAGGTTGCCCGGCGTCTGATGCTCGACGGAGATGACACGGCAGAGCTCATTCTCAAAATTGATGATCATGCCCGCGCGGAGCTGGTTTGCATTGATGAAGGCCATGGGTTCCTCGGATTCCTTACTCAAGAAGCAAAGGCAAGAAAGGCCCCGACTAGGAGATCAGGGCCTTTTAAGGGTGGTGGGCGTACCAGGATTCGAACCTGGGACTTCTACCGTGTGAAGGTAGCACTCTACCGCTGAGTTATACGCCCTGAGGCCCTCTAGAATAGCGAATCCAACCACTTTGTCTACAGGGATTCCTTGTAGGCCAAGGCGAATATTGGCGCGTCCTGGACCCTCAAAGCGCAAAGACCGACCCGCAAACCCTTGGGTATGGGGACGACAAAGACACGGCGGTCCTTGAGCTTGTCGGCCACGGCTGTGGGGTTCTCCGCGCTAAGCGTGACGAAGAAACCACCCTGCCATGGCACTCCTGGCAGTTTTTCCATTCGCAGCGCATCGCTCAGCGCATGGGCTCGCGCATTGAGCTTTTCCGACCAGTGCCGATGCTCGTCCGCCAGCCTGGCCTGGGCCTTTCCATCTTTCGCCAAGCGCACGACCAGCGATTGCGGAGCCCTGGGGGCGTTGGAGAAGATCCCACGGCAGGACATGGCCAGGGCGGCCTGAAGGGATGCGTCTCTGGTCCAGGGAAACACCAGGGCCCCCGCCCGCGCACCGTAAAGCGTGAGCGCTTTTGAGACCGAGAGCGAGGCTCCCACCAGCACTTGGCCTTCCGCGGCGAATCGCGCGTAATCCTGCAAGGCCTCCATCACCGCGGCGGGATTTGCGGCGTATTCCAGGTAAGCGAGATCGAGCAGTAGCGTGATGGGACCCAAGTGGCACAGCTCCCGAAGCACTTCCAGGATCGCCGCGCGGCCCGCGGGACTCGTGCTGCGCCCCGTTGGGTTGTGGCAAGGATCATTGAGCCAAATGAGCAGGCGCCCCTGCTTCACCAAGATGCGTCTGGCCTTTTCCATCAAGGCGAGCGCATCAATGGCATGGCCGGGTTCAGGGATCGGGAAGGTCTCCACGTGCGTGCCATTTTCCTGGGCGATGGTGTCGTAGGGGCCCCAATAGGGCGCGAGGGTCAGGACCGCCTGCCCTGGCTCCAGAAAATTGCGAATGGATAAGGCCAGGGCTCCGCTGCCGCCGGGCGTGGCGCAGCCCGTGCCGAAATGGGAAAGCTCCGGCCAGTAGCGCTGCACCATGGCCGTTAAAAACGCTGGATCCCCCGATATGGGTGCGTAGGGCGCGATCTCCTTGGGTGTCAATTCACGCCACAGCTCCATCACCGTATCGAGGATCACCATTTGGCCGTTGTCATCCAGCAGCGCGCCCACGGTTGCGTTGATGATGGACTCGCCCTTCGCTGCTCGGCTTTGAGCCTCTGAGTACAGAGCGAAAATGGGATCGTCGGCAGGGAAGTCGCGTCGAGAGGGCAGCAGATGACAGAGCATCAGATTTCCTTCGCTGGAAACCTCCAGCATAGCGATCCCTCGGTCATTATCTTTGGACATGCATTCTTTGGATTGGGCAGCTTGGATCATTGGTGGCGGCATGCTGGGGATGCTCGGCGTGCTGCGCCGCAATTCATCCAAGCTGGAGCATCTTCCGGAAGCCCCACCGACACCCAGCTCCCATGGCCCCGTTTGTCTCTGCATACCGGCCAGGAACGAGGCTGATGCAATAGGCGGGGCTTTGGATTCCTGGCTGGCCCAGGACTACCCGGACCTCTCCATCCTTGTGGTGGATGATGGCTCCACCGACGGCACAACGGAGATTCTGAAAGAAAGAGCCGAGCTGCATCTCGACCGCCTTCGGGTACTCCGCAATGATTCGCTTCCCGCCGGTTGGCTGGGCAAGAACCATGCGCTGCATCTCGCAGTGCAGCAGCCCGAAGCCATGGAATCTAAGTGGCTGCTCTTCGTGGACGCCGATGTTCACGTGACGCCTGATCTGCTGCGCCGGGTCTTCGCCTATCTGGATGACCGGCCCGCAGACATCCTGGCCCTGCTCTTCGCGGTGGATGCGGTGGGGCTTATGGAGCGGGTGGCGGTGCCGCTTGCGGTGCCGGGTTTCCTGGTATTGGTGCCGCCGCACCAGGTGCCGAATCCTCGCCACCCTGCCTTTGCGGGCATCGGGGCCTTCACGTTACTGAAGCGCAGCGTTTACGACGCAGTAGGGGGTCACGCCTCCGCGCCGCTGGAAGCCGTGGACGACATGATGCTGGCGCGCCGCATCAAGAAGGCGGGCTACATCAACCGCTTGGCTTGCGGCGGGCCCATGCTGCACCTGCGGATGTACCGGGGCTTGTCGGACATCATTCGTGGAATGCGCAAGAACACCGCGGCTTTCCCCGGCTGGTGGCTTATTCCAGTACTGCTGCCAGTGATGCTGGCGGGCTACCTGTCACCCCTGTGGCTGCCTTTCGCGGGCCATCCCATCCTGGGCTTCCTCGTCTGGCTACTGACCCCAGTCATCGCCGGAGACGCCTCCCAGCGCATCACTGGGAAGCCCATGGACTGGATTTGGGTCTTCTGGCCCGTGAATGGGTTGATCCTGGGTGCCGGGATGCTCTGGGCCTTCTGGGACCGGGTTCGAGGGGTGAACACCTGGCGTGGGCGGAAGGTGAGGCTGAGTGAAGGACCTTCTTCTTGAGGATCATGGGTTAAAATATTTTCTTGTTTTTTTCTCTTTTTGAT
>JANOLT010000398.1:0-5696 GCA_031419915.1 Holophagaceae bacterium | reverse complement strand
GACGGCGCCGAGCTGATCGCGGCGGGGCCCTATCTGAACTTGAAGCTGCGGCCGGAAGCCCGCGCCAAGGAAGTCCTGGGCGGCCTGCTCAGCGACAGTCCTTACGGCGCCGCTGCAAAGAATGGCCATAAAATCATCGTGGAGTACAGCTCCCCGAACATCGCCAAGCTCTTCACCATCGGCCACCTTCGATCCACCATGATCGGCCACGGCCTGGTGCAGGTGCATCGCTTCTTGGGCTACGACGTGGTGAGGCTCAACCACCTGGGGGACTGGGGCACGCAGTTCGGAACGCTGCTGGCGGCCTACAAGACCTGGGCGGAAAAAGAGAATCCGGAACTCACGAAGGATTTTGATTGGGCCACCGATATTCCCGAGAAGCGCCGCACGCCTCTGTTCCGGCTCTTTCAGCTCTACGTGCGGTTTCACGATGAGGAAAAAGAAAACCCCGAGATGCGCGAGGAAGCGCGGCGGTGGTTCCGTGAATTAGAGCAAGGGGATGCAGAAGCACGGCGGCTCTGGAAGTGGTTCCGCGATATCTCCCTATCGGAATTCCAGCGCATCTACGATCGTCTGGGCGTGGGCTTCGACACACTGGAACAGGGCGAAGCATTCTATGAACCTATGCTCGGCGCGGTGCTGCGGAGCCTCACGGACCATGGCCTTTTGAAGGAAGGCGAGGGCGGCGCGAAGATCGTGGATCTTTCAGACGTGGGCATCGAAACGCCCATGGTCGTTCAAAAGGGCGATGGCGCGAGCATCTACGCATCAAGGGATCTGGCGCAGGTCACCTACCGCAAAGAGGCCTACGCCTTCGACCGTTGCATCTACGTCATCGGCGGCGAGCAGATCCTCCACATGCGGCAGATTTTCGCCTGCATGGAGAAGCTGGACCCCTGGTTCAAGGGCCGACTCCCGCACCCGCCCTTCGGTCTTGTGCGGCTGCCAGAAGGCAGGATGCGCACGCGGCAAGGCAACGTCATCTTTCTGGAAGACGTGCTGGACGAAGCCGCCGAGCGGGTGGCCGCGATCATCCAGGAAAAGAATCCAGACCTGCCCAACAAAGCTGCCGTCGCCGAAATGCTGGGCATGGGCGCCGTGATTTTCTTCGACGCCATGAACGATCGCATCAAGCCCATCACGTTTGAATGGGACCGGGTCATCGCGTTGGATGGCGACACCGGGCCCTACGTGCAGTACGCCCACGCTCGCATCTGTTCGGTGTTGCGAAAGGCTGGTGCCACCGGCGGAGCCGGCTCGGTTGCCTGGTCGGCCATGGCTGCGCCCGGTCCCCACGACAGCCGCGAAACAGCGATGGTGCCCTTTCAAGCGCGTGATGTGCCGGGTAATCTCAAGGGCCTGGAAGCGCCCGAAGCTCAAAGCCTGCTCTTCGAATTGGCGGGGCTGCCTTCGGCTATCCGCGTGGCCAGAGAACAGCTCATGGCCACGTCCATCGCACGCCAATTGCTTGCCATCGCCCGGTCTTTCTCCGGTTTCTACACCAACTGCCCCATCCTAGCCGCCGACAACTCGCCCGAAGTCCGGGAAGCGAGGTTGGCGCTTTGCGTGGCCACAGCTCGGGCCCTTCGTCAGGGCCTGTTCCTGATCGGCATCGAAGCTCCGGAGGAAATGTGAAGGGATTGATGATTTTCGATTTTCGATTTTCGATTTTCGCGACGGTGCTTGGCGTCGTCGTGGTTGAACCACGCGCTCCGGAGGCAATGTGACATCCGCCATCACCAGAGATCTCGGGCCGGTTTCGGCGAAATTCATCTTCGTCACAGGCGGCGTGCTGTCGTCCTTGGGCAAGGGCATCGCGGCGGCTTCACTTGGAGCGCTGCTGGAAGCCAGGGGCCTGAGGGTCACGCTCATGAAGATGGATCCCTACCTGAACGTGGATCCGGGCACCATGTCGCCTTTCCAGCACGGCGAGGTTTTCGTCACCGATGACGGCGCGGAAACCGATCTGGATCTGGGCCACTACGAACGTTTCACGTCGGTTCCCGCCACGCGGAACCACACCATCACCACCGGTAGGATCTACAACACCGTGATCCAAAAGGAGCGCCGCGGCGACTACCTGGGCAAGACCGTGCAGGTGATCCCGCACATCACGGACGAGATCAAGGGCACCATGAAAAAGGTCGCCAAGGATGTGGATGTCGTCCTGGTGGAGATCGGCGGCACCGTGGGCGACATCGAGAGCCAGCCCTTCCTGGAGGCCATCCGACAGTGGAAGTTGGAGGCGGGCCTTGACGATCGCATGAAGGCCAACGCCATCAACATGCATCTGACCTATGTGCCCTTCATCAAGGCGGCGGGAGAACTCAAGTCGAAGCCCACCCAGCACAGCGTGAAGGAACTGCGGGCGCTCGGGATCCAACCCGACGTGCTGCTTTGCCGCGCGGAACAGGAGATTCCCCGGGAACTGAAAGATAAGATCGCCCTGTTCTGCTCCGTCACGCCGGACGCGGTGTTCAGCGGGAAGGACGCCACGAGCATTTACGAGGTGCCCTTGAACCTTCACGAAGAAGGCCTGGATGCCAAGGTCGCGTATCTGCTCGGCCTGCCGGAAACGGCACCGGATCTGGCCGCATGGAACGACCTGCTGCACCGCATCCGCAACCCGAAAGGCAGCGTGCGCATCGCGGTGGTGGGCAAGTACGTGGAATTCAAGGAGAGCTACAAGAGCCTTACAGAAGCGCTGCACCACGCGGGCTACGGACTGGAAACCCAAGTGGATCTGCAATGGGTGGAGGCTGAAGAACTGGAGAATGGCGATCCCGATTCAATTCTCAAGGATTGCGATGGCGTGCTCGTTCCCGGCGGGTTCGGCATTCGCGGCACCCGCGGCATGATCGAGGCCATCCGTTATGCACGGGAGCGGAAAGTCCCCTTCTTTGGAATCTGCCTCGGGATGCAGATGGCTAGTATCGAATTCGCGCGCGACGTCGTGGGTCTGGAAGGTGCTGACAGCACAGAGTTCGACGACAAGCCACGACATAAAATCATCTTCAAGCTCCGCGAATTGATTGATGTGGAAGAACTGGGCGGCACCATGCGATTGGGCGCCTACGCATGTACCCTAGCGCCTGGAAGCTTCGCGGAGCGCGCCTATGGCACATCGGAAATCAGCGAGCGCCATCGCCACCGCTATGAATTCAACCAAGCGGAATTCCGCAAGCCGCTCGAAGATAAAGGCATGGCCTTCACGGGCATGAGCCCCGACGGAACCTTCGTCGAGATCGTGGAAATCCCCGATCACCCCTACTTCCTGGCTTGCCAATTCCACCCCGAATTCAAGAGCAAGCCCCTGGCCCCGCACCCGCTCTTCACCGCCTTCGTGAAGGCGAGCGTGGAACATGGAAAGTAAAAAAAGAAAGCCGCAGATTACGCAGATGATAAAGATGAAAAAAATAAATAATCTGGAATGAATCGATGATCCCCCTGTCGGGGGCGTTCTCTTGAGCAACAAATAAGTCGTCACTTTTTTCATCTGCGTAATCTGCGGTTTCTTTACCTTTTCTTTTTCACGCATATCGAGGTACCCATGCCCGCCACCGCAGACAGACTCGCCATCAACACCCTTCGGGGCCTCGCCATGGACGCGGTCCAGGCGGCCAATTCAGGGCATCCGGGTACTCCCATGGCGCTCGCGCCCATGGGTTACGTGCTGTGGACGAAATTCCTGCGGCACAACCCCAAGAATCCGGACTGGCTGGACCGCGACCGTTTTGTGTTGTCCTGCGGCCATGCATCGATGCTGCTTTACGGCCTGCTGCATCTCACGGGCTACGACCTTCCGCTGGACGAATTGAAAGCCTTCCGACAGTGGGGATCCAGGACGCCGGGCCATCCAGAATTTGGTCACACGGTGGGTGTGGAGACCACCACCGGGCCGCTGGGCCAAGGCCTCGGCAACGCTTTGGGCATGGCCATGGCGGAGAAATTCTTGGCCGAGCGCTTCAACCGCCCAGGCTACGAGATCGTGAACCACCGCACCTACGCCATCATCAGCGATGGCGATGTGATGGAGGGCGTGGGCCAGGAATCCGCCAGCCTCGCGGGGCATCTGGGGCTCGAAAAGCTCGTCTGCCTTTACGATGACAACCACATCACCATCGAAGGAGATACGGATCTGGCCTTCAGCGATGACGTTGGCAAGCGTTTCGAGGCCTACGGATGGCGCGTCCTGAAAGTACTCACCGGCGAGGATCTCAACGGCCTGGAATCCGCACTTCACGAGGCCACCCACGAGCCTTGCGGCAAGCCCTCCCTCATCATCACGCGCACCATCATCGGCTACCCGGCCCCCAACAAGCAGAACCACCATGACGCCCACGGCGCGCCGCTCGGCAAGGATGAAATCGCCGCTACCAAAACCATCATGGGCTTTGATCCCAACGCGACCTTCGCGATCCCAGACGAGGCCCGAGCAAGGTGGGAAGTGTGTATCGAAAGGGGCGCGCTTTTAGAGTTCGAGTGGAAGGCCCGCTTGAAAGCCTATAGGGAAGCCCATCCTGAATTGGCTGATGAATACGAACAATGGATGAAAGGGGAACTGAATAGTGCTTGGGAGGCCCAATTGCCGGTCTTTGCCACGGGCGAAATGATGGCCACCCGGGATGCGTCGGGAAAAGTCATCAACGCCCTGGCGCTCAGCCTTCCCAACTTTATGGGCGGGTCGGCGGACCTGGGTTCTTCCAATAAGACATTCATCAAGGGCGCCGCCAGCTACTCGCGAAAAATCGCGGGAAGGAACCTCCATTTCGGCGTGCGTGAACACAGCATGGGCGCGGCTTTGAATGGCATGAGCCTGCATGGCGGGCTACGGACCTTTGGCGCGACATTCCTGATTTTCAGCGACTACATGCGACCCTCGGTGCGCCTGGCCGCGCTCATGAAGCAGCCTGTTTGCTATGTCTGGACCCACGACAGCATTGGTGTGGGCGAGGACGGTCCCACCCACCAGCCCATCGAACAGACCATGAGCCTGCGCATGATTCCGGGCCTTCACATGTGGCGCCCCGCGGATGCCAACGAGACGACCGTGGCCTGGAAATCCGCGATGCGACGCACCGATGGCCCAAGCGCTTTCGCGCTGACGCGCCAGAATCTTCCCGTGCTGGATGCGGCGAAAACCACCGATGCCGCAAGGGGCGGCTACATTTTAGAAGAGGGCAGTGCAACCCCGAAAGTGATCTTGCTCGCCACGGGCTCCGAAGTTTCCGTGGCACTGAAGGCCCGCGCCAGCCTTGAGTCGAGCGGCATTCCTACCCGCGTGGTGAGCCTGCCCTGCTGGGAAATCTTCAACGCCCAGGACGCCGCCTATCGCGATTCCGTGCTGCCTTCAACCATCAAGGCCCGGGTCTCCATCGAAGCCGGCATCACCTTCGGTTGGCAGCGCTTCACCGGCGACGGCGGCGCCTCCATCGGCCTCGACCACTTCGGCGCCTCGGCCCCAGCGGAAACCCTTTTCGAGAAATTCGGAATCACCGCAGAGAACGTGGTAAAAGTGGCGAAGGGACTGTTGCAGGCCTAATTCAAGACCCTAGCTTCCACAAACCTGCATTAAACCCGGATTTTGCGATTGCTTGATTCCATTGGCTTCAGGCTTCGGACTTCAGGCTTCAGGTCCGCATCACCTACAGCACAAACCGATGCGAAGTGATTCGCGTCCTGAAGCCTGTAGCCTG
>JANOLT010000397.1:0-7232 GCA_031419915.1 Holophagaceae bacterium | reverse complement strand
CCAGCCGCACCAGCTCCATCGCACTGTAGGTTTCGGTGCCATCGTCCAGGCGCTTGCCGAACATGACGGAGCCGATTTCCACGCCACGGATGCCGGCTTCGAGATACAGTGCGTTGGCGAGGCTCCAGGCGGGATATTTTTCGGGACCCAGATGAGGCAGGAAATCCTTGGCATCCAGGTACACCGCATGCCCGCCGGTGGGCTCCACGATGGCGACGCCGCCCGCCTTCAGCTTCTCGCCCATGTACTCGGCGGTGCGCAGGCGGTAACGCAGATAGTCCTCATCCAAACCTTCCTCCATCCCCACCGCCAGCGCTTCGAGATCGCGGCCCGCGAGTCCGCCGTAGGTCGGGAAACCCTCGGTGAGAATGAGCAATGTTTTCGCAGCTTCCACCCAAGTGCTGTGGTTGAGCGCCAGGAAGCCGCCGATGTTCACCATGCCGTCTTTCTTGGCGCTCATCATGCAGCCATCCGCCAGGCTAAAGATTTCCTGCGCAATGGATTTCACGCTGCGGTTCTGTTGGCCCTCTTCGCGCAGCTTGATGAACATGGAGTTCTCGGCATAGCGGCAGACATCCAGGATCAGGGGCTTGCCATAGCGATTCAGGATCTCGCGGTAGGCGCGCAGATTCGCCAGGCTCACGGGCTGGCCGCCGCCGCTGTTGTTGGTGAGGGTCATCATGCCGAAGGGGATGCGGTGGGCTTCGCGCTCTAGCAGATCCTCGACGCGGGCCAAGTCGATATTGCCCTTGAAGGGGTGGATTGTGCGGGGTTGCAGACCCTCGGGGATCACCAAGTCCATGGCTTCGGCACCCTGGTATTCCAGGTTGGCCCGGGTGGTGTCGAAGTGGGTGTTGTTGGGGACGAGATCGCCCTGCTTCGTCGCCACGCTGAAGAAGATCCGCTCCGCCGCGCGGCCTTGATGAGTGGGAATGATGTGCTGGTAGCCCGTGATGTCCTTCAGCACCGATTCCAGCCGGAAAAAGGATTTGGAGCCCGCGTAGCTTTCGTCGCCCTCCATGATGGCGCCCCACTGCTTGGCGCTCATGGCGCCGGTGCCGCTATCCGTGAGGAAGTCCAAGAGCACGCGCTCCGCGGGAAGCAGAAAGACATTCAGTTTGGCCTCTTTAAGCCAGCCTTCGCGCTCAACCCGCGTGCTCATGCGGATGGGCTCAATGGCCTTGATACGGAAGGGTTCGATGATGGTGCGGATCATGGTTCACCTGAGAATGGAAAATGGGATGCGCGCCCAGTCGGGCGCAGATGTCGTTTGATGGAGATGGATCGCCTCAGACCGCGGCGCTTGCGCAGGCAGACCTGGCCTCGTGCTCGGCACGCCGGTTCTTCTGTCGGCATCCAGGATTCATCAGAGACCTCTGCTTAAACCATAACGAAGGTCGCAGCGAGAGGCCAGTCATGCGACTCACGCCAAACCCCATTCAATAGAAAAGAAAAAAGCCACCTGAGCATTTCTTGGTGCCCTCGTATGAAATCAGGTGGCGAAATATTAGCGAATGACTTAAACTGCTTCCATGGCCAAATCCAATCCTGTTTTCGAATGCACGGCTTGCGGAACCCGCTTCCCCAAGGCCATGGGGAAATGCACGAATTGCGGTGCTTGGGACAGCATCGAAGAAGTGCGCGGGTCCTTGAAGCGCGATCTGCAGCGCACCCGCAGCTCCTTTGCCCAGGGCCATTACAACGGGCCGGTGGCGATTCTTGATGTGGAAATCACCGAAACCGAGCGGACCGCCACGGGACTTGTGGAGCTGGATCGCGTGCTGGGCGGCGGCGTTGTGCCGGGCATGGTGGTGCTGCTGGGGGGTGAGCCTGGCATCGGCAAATCAACATTAGTGCTGCAATGGGCCGCCATGGTACCGGGCCTCGTGCTCTATGCCAGCGGCGAAGAAAGTGAACGGCAGATCAAACTTCGCGCCCAGCGCCTGGGGACTGAAAACCCCGGCATCCATCTGCTCGCGGAAACCGACGTGCGCATCATCCTGGAAGAGGCCGAGCGCATGAAACCGGCCCTGCTCCTCATTGATTCTATCCAGACATTGTTCGACCCGGATTTCGAGAGCAGCGCCGGTTCCGTGAGCCAGGTGCGCGGCTGCGCGCAGTTGCTGACGCGCTGGGCCAAGACCACGGGAACGCCGCTCGTTCTGGTCGGGCATGTCACGAAAGATGGAAGCCTCGCGGGACCCAAAGTCCTGGAACATCTGGTGGACACGGTGCTGGCTTTCGAGGGGGACCGCCACCACCACCATCGCCTGCTGCGGAGCCTGAAGAACCGCTTTGGCGCTGCCTTTGAGCTGGGCGTTTTCGCCATGACCGAGCGCGGCCTCGTGCCCGCCGAAGGCAACCCGTTTTTTCTTGATGCCGAGCCGCGGCCCGGATGTGCGGCCACGGTGGTTCTTCAAGGCACGCGGCCGATGGTGGTGGAGATCCAGGCGCTCGTTGCATCCGCGGGCCTGGGCATCCCCCGCCGCACGGCCCTGGGCATTGATGGCCAGCGTCTGGCCATGCTTTGCGCCGTGGCCGAGCGGCGCGGCGGAATTCAGCTGCACGATCGCGATGTCTACGTGAACGTGGCCGGTGGGCTGGAGATCGAAGATCCCGCCGCGGATCTTGCGGTCATCGCAGCTCTGACCAGCAGTGCCACGGGGCGACTGCTCGCCGAGAAAAGCTTATTGATGGGCGAAGTTGGACTCACCGGCGAAGTGCGCCCCATCGCCCAGCTTCCCTTGCGACTGCAGGAAGGCGCCCGCCTTGGTTTTTCATCCGCCGTGGTGCCCAAAGTGGGTCTCGAAGGCAAAGCCCCCATCGAAGTCTTCCCCGAAACCAGCGTCGAGCGGCTGCGGGCGAAAGCCTGGCTACGACAGGTATCGGAGGCCGAGGAAGGCATGTGAAAAAAAACAATCGCATCCGCGATCAGTGATGCCCGTAGTTCTTCTCCCCGGCCTTGACCGCGATCGGGAGCCGATTTTGCGGGGGCGGTAGCGGGCAGGTGGCAAAGGGCGTGAAGGCGCATGGCGGATTGTAGGACCGGTTGAAATCCAGGGTGACCTTGCCATCCTTCGGCATGGCCGCGTAGAGGAAACGCCCCGCCGGATAGGTTCCCTTCCCGCTGGTCTTGTCGCGGAAAATAAAGAAGAGTTTAGGTTCGCTCGGGTCTTCGATGACGGGCTCCAGGATCAGATCCTTTCCGTGCAATTTGAATTTCACGTAGCCCGGAGCCTGCATGGTCTCCGTGGTGCCCAGCACCGTGGGAATCGGAATGTCCTTGGGTGTTGCATAGGGCACGAACTGGGCAACCACCTGATAGGTGGGATCAGCGGGAAAGGAAGCTATACCCTTGAATCCGAGCCGGACCGGACTCTCTGAATCCTTTACCCGGATGCCAAAGCGATCGCCCCGTTTGATCACATAGAACGAAAGATCGCCCAGCAAAAGCACGTCTGGTTTGCCCTCCGCGTCGCTCTTTAAAACTTGCTCTTCGGTCGGCGCGATGGGCTTGCCATTCAGATTCACTTCACTGCCCGGAGCCACTTTCACCCGCACGGCTCCATGATCCAGAACAAATACCCCAGCCTTGGCAGGGGCTTTTTTTTCAGGAAGAGGAACAGGATTTGAGGGGTCCGAACCAAAAGCGTTCTCGCCCTCGGTGAGCCAGCTCAATCCCACCAAAGTGAGCCAGCCATTTTCACTTCTCAGGCTGGCATGACGAGCCTTGCGCCACTGCTCCAATTCCTTGAGGAATGTTGCTCGCTTCGTGCCATCGGGCACCATCGCAGTAGGAGTCACGGTCACAACCGCAGGTGGAATTGCAGGCGGAATCAGCGGCATTGATGACCTCCAGGGCTTTTGGACTTCCAGAGTAGAACGGCTTATCGCCCCTGAAGCCCTGGGTCCTGCGTGAGTTCTTCGATGAGATCATGCACGCTCATTATTTCCTTGAGCCTTGCGCCATTGCTACCGGAAAAGAAGAGCCCACTTTCGCGATCACCATGCCAGGCATCCGCCAGGCGATCAGCGATGCAGTAACCGACTTCCATGGCGCCCTTGCCATGGCCGCAAGGCGTCAGGCATTGGCTCACGCAACGAACTTTGGGCGCGGTGCCTGCTTCCATGCGGGATTGCAGCGCTGTGCGCACACCCCGCGCGGGCATTCCCACGGGCGACTTCATCAGGATGATGTCCTTGGCTTCTGCTTTTAGGATCGTTTCTTTGAAGTTGGAATGGGCGTCGCATTCGAAGGTACCGATAAAGCGCGTGCCCATCTGAACACCGGACGCACCCATCGCCATGAAGCGCAAAATGTCTGCGCGATCCCACACACCACCCGCCACCAACACGGGGAAATCCCCCCAGTTGTCGCGCTCTGCGAGTACCGAGGGAAGCAAATTCTCGACAGTGAAGGCAGGATCCACGCACTGCTCCGGACTGAATCCCTGGTGGCCCCCACTTTCAGGCCCTTCGAGGACCACGGCGTCCGGCAGGCGACCATATTTGCGTTGCCATTGTTTGCAGATGACGCTCAGGGCTCTGGCCGAAGAAACGATGGGCACAAGCGCCACATCTGCATCCCCTACGTAGCTTGGGAGCGCCAAGGGCAGCCCAGCACCCGAAACGATCATCTGGGCGCCTGCGGCTACCGCGGCCCGCACGGTAGCTTCGTAACCCTCAATGGCGCACAGGATGTTGACGCCCACGGCACCCCGGCCTTCGGCCCGTTCCAAAGCGGCACGCAGGATGGTCTTCAGTGCGTCGGGGGGATTCAGGGATGAAGTTCCATCTGGCCTGCCGAATCGCTGCGGCGTGTGGGCAGAAGGGTGATACCCCGTACCGATGGCTGATACCAAGCCCACGCAACCTTCGCGCGCCACGGCACCGGCCAAGCCCTCCCAGGACACGCCCACGCCCATGCCCCCTTGTTGGATGGGATAAGACAGCTCCAGATTGCGGATGCGCAAGCGTGACATGCTTCCGGGGCCTTTTCGCATGAGCCTCTCATCGGCTACACCCAGGCCGTTCATCAATCGCGAGGAGAACTCCGGTAGAGAAGGCTCATCCAGTAGCACGGGAGACCTGGGTTGAAGGGCGAAAGCTCCAGCCTCCAGGCCCTGCCGGGCCTGAGCGCTATTTTCGGCAATGGCGAGAATTGGTAATCCATGGTGATTAAGCGCTTGAACCTTGTCTGCGGGCACCAGAAATGCCGATGCACCTTGAGCGCGAGCCTGGCAAGCTTCCTCCTCGTTCGTAACGGCAACGATGCGAGGAACATTTATCCCTAGCAGCGCTTGCATCGCGGGTGGCAGTTCGGCCGTGTGTAGCAAGAAGGCCACGCCTGCTTCCCTTGCGGCCGCAAGAACGCCATCAGTGCCGCCGCGAAGTCCCCGTAGATCCAGTCCAAGCTTGGCGTTGCCTCGAACCGAAGCCGCCAGTTCATGCAAACGCTCTCTCAGCCGGGCGGCATCCGGGAAAGCCTCGGTTCGTGGCAATGCCCAGCCCCCAGCCCTAAGAAATGCCGCGCTCAGATCCAATGCGCCGGGGGCCTGCCAGCCCTGAAGAACGGCGGTTGAATCATCCGCAAATAGAAATTCGGCCATTGAGGCCTCCAGAGGATGCGGACACCGGGGACCGGGACGCACCCATACACAATGATGGACCCTGCCGGTGATTAGGGACACGGAATTCGTAAGCGAATCCCTCCTGCACCGACGAGTGGGCGGGTCTGATTAAATTTTTGATTTTCGATTTTCGATTTTCAATTGAAGCTCGAAAGGGAGATGTGCGTTTCAATCGTCAATCGCCAATCGAAAACCAGGAGGGCCCATGAAATCCATGACTGCCTACGCAGAGTTTGTGCGCCCTTTGGAACAGGGGCAGCTGCGGCTCAGTTTGCGCAGTGTGAACAGCAAGGCGCTGGACTTGAATCTGCGAATGACTCCGGCGCTCTTTCCGTTGGAAACCGCATTAAGGGCCGCTGTGCGCGAAGCAGCGGGCCGCGGGAAATTGGATCTCAACATCGAGGTGCAGGACGAGCCGGGCCTGGAAGCTCAATTGAATCGGCCCCTGCTCCGCTCCATCGCCAGGACTTGGCAGGAGGACGCGGAGTGGCTGAATTTGCCGCCTCTCACGGCGGAGGCCTTCTTCCGGTTGCCCGGCGCCTGGTTGCCACCCGCTTCGGACCTGGCTGAACGCCTGGAAACCCCGATACTCGGTGCACTGAAGGAACTCCTGGCCAAGTGGAATGAGAGGCGTGTGAAGGAAGCCGATCGTTTGCGCCCAGCTTTCGAATCCAATTTGTCGGAACTAAGGCGGCTTCGCGGAGCGCTGCAAGCCGAAGCCGAAACCCAAGCCGCAGAACTCCCGGAACAGTATCGCCAACGCCTTGATCAAGTCTTGAAGGATGCCCAACTCGTGGGTCAGCTTCCGGTCGAACGCGTTATCGCCGAAGCCGGGGCGCTCGCCGAGCGCCAAGATGTGCGCGAAGAGCTGGTGCGGCTTTCCGCCCACCTGGATGATTTCGGGGAGCGGCTGGTAAAAGGCAAACTCGAAGGCAAGGCCGTGGATATCTGGTGCCAGGAGGTGCTCCGCGAACTCAATACCTGCGGCAGCAAGTGTAAGCGCCTGGCCATGACCCGCGCGGTGATGGAATCAAAGGGCGTCCTCGATCAGATTCGCGAACAAGCCGCGAATCTGGAATAGCAGAATCGGCACAAAAAGGGAGATCAGTTGCTCAAGTCCCATTCCAATGGTGTATCCAGGGGAAGGGAGGACTTCACTTGAATCGTTCCGTTCGAAAGAAGGTCCGGAATGTTCAAGTTTTGGGTATCCAGCACTAGGTTTGGATCAATTTCTTCGGTAGGAAAGAGTCCCACCCATGCATTTCGCCCGGCTCGTTTCGCGGCATACAGGCAATGATCCGCCACATCAACAACCTTCTCCCAGGCGATGGCCTGGGGCTGTTCCGGAATGAAGGGATACAGTGCGAAGCCCAACGAGCAGGTAAGACGCAAGGTCTTGCCATTCCCGATGCCGAATTCATGCAAGGCAACCTGGGAGCGGATGCGTTCCACCAGGATGGTGGAGTCCCGGCGGCAGACGTTGCGGGCCACGACGAGGAATTCCTCTCCCCCCCAACGCACCACGGTATCCGTGTCGCGAGTGGCCTCCTTCATGATCTCCCCCATCTGCTGAAGCACCTTGTCGCCCGCAGCGTGCCCGTG
>JANOLT010000396.1:0-2096 GCA_031419915.1 Holophagaceae bacterium | reverse complement strand
TGGGGCTAAAAGATGGGGCTTCGCCCAGATCCAGGTCGGCCATGAAATCCGTGGGATCGATGGGTGTTGGAAGATTGAACGGAATGGATTCCCCGGAGCCGAAGCCTACGGGAGAAAGAGGTGCGGCCGGTTCCAAGAAAGCTGTGGGCGTTGGAGCCACAAGCTGGTCACCGGGCAAATCCAGGGAGATCAGGATCTCCGGGGGGGGTTCAGGTGGACTCGTGGTTTCCGGGGGGAGCAAGGAACTGAGAGGAACCCCTCCCAGCGACTCACTCGGGGGTGGGCCCATGGCGATGGGCATCGCCATGGGAGGAGGTGCCGCCGAGAATGGCTCTGGCCGTGGGGTGACCTGTGCTTGGGGCAGAGCCGGATGGGGGGCCTGTGGGGCAATAGCTGGTGGCGCTAATGGGGCTATGGGTGCGGCTACTTCGAGAAGCCCCAAGGTCCGGCGATGCAGACGCGTGGAGCCCGGAAACATTTGCTCGGCACGATCCAACAATTCGATGGCCTTGTTCCTATAGCCCTTGCCCACAAGAACCTGTGCCGTGTGAACGTAGTGCATCTGCACGCGGCTGAGAATGCCCGAAGCCTTGTGGATCTCGGCGATCTTATCAATGGCGATGTCGAAGGCGGGATCCAATTCCAGGATCTTTTTATAGGCCTCCACCGCACGATCCATAGACTTCGAGCGGGTGTGGGCCTCGGCCTCCCGCATCAGTTGCTGGATCTGCAACTGCTTGATGGGGTCCATCTCCGTGGTGTCACCCGGCCTGCCACCGCCCATGGTGTGATCCATGGAACTGGTGTAGGCGGGCATTCCCGGTGTGGAGGGCGGCGAGTCTGGTGCTTCACCTGGGATAAGGCCCAGGGCCTGAAGTTGTTCACTCAGATGCGTGGCCAGATTCTGGTCCCGCTGCTGAGTGGCGAACGCGAATGCGTTTTGAAGTGCGGCACCCTGCTCCTGACGATTGCCGCTTTGATGCGCGATCTCCGCCAGCTGGATGTAGGCTTCGCTGGACCAATGACCTTGCAGGGCGTTCTTCAGGGCCTTGGCGGCACTATCTCCCATGCCGCGCCGCGCGAATTCCCGGCCGATGGGCTTGAAGAGCCGTAGACCTTCTTCACCGCGGTTGGCCTTCAACAGATCACGCAGAGCGCGCTCGCAAAGCTGGAGGGCTTTCTCGGGCAATTGGGGGATCTGCCCCAGGGCTTCAAGCGCCCGATCAGGATTCTTGCTTTGGATCTCGATTTCGGCCAAGGCTTCCAGCAATTCATTGCTGCGGGGATTGGCCTTGATGCCCTCCCGCAAATGACTGGCTGCGGCACTGAGATCTTTCTGGATCACCGCCAAGCGGCTTTGCGTCAAAAACACCTGGGGCGTGCTGACCATGGACTTGGCCCGCTCGAGAATCTGGTTCGCCTCGGCGTGCATCTGCTCGATGGCCAGAGCTTCGGCAACTTCCAGATAGATAGCGGCGGCGCGATCCTTCATGCCTTCTTTGTTGTAGAGATCCGCAAGTTTCACCTTGTTCTTGAGATTCTTGGGGTCCAGCTCCACGATCTTGGCAAATTCCTCGAGGGCCCGCTTGATGAGGCCCTGCTTGGTTAAGAATTCCGCCACGGAGAGATGCACCTGCAGCGCGTCCTTGATCATGCCCACCTGGCGGTACATGTCCGCCAGCCGCCCGCTCATGTCCAGATCGTCCGGCGCCAGGCGCGTGGCTTTCTTCAGGATCGCGATACCTCTTTGGGTAAAACCGTCCCGTTCATAGGTCATACCCAGCCGCTTGAACAGGTCAATAGCCTCGCCGATGCGTTTGGCTTGAACGCAGAGATCCCCGATGCGATTCATCAGGGGCAAATCTTTGGGATTGTCATCCAGGAGCTTGCGGTACTCCTCGATGGCCTTATCAATGCGGCCTGCCGCCAAATATTTGTCGGCATCCTTGGTGACTTTGGCGCGATCAATGGGCATGGGCGGCCTGGCAGAAGTTAAAGTCAGTGTAGGAAGGCTCCCGGATTACTACAAGGGCCGTAACGTCTTCGGCCAAGCTACAGAGCACCATCCACCGCGTCGGCCTTGCCACGGAGCATCA
>JANOLT010000395.1:0-3194 GCA_031419915.1 Holophagaceae bacterium | reverse complement strand
GTGGAATCTGTGGATCCCATCCTTTTTCGCTCGATGATCCAGCTCTACTTCGCCGTCCTCTTGTTCGGGTGTTCGAAGCTCACATAGAAGAACACCGCGCGTTCCCCTTTGCTGGGGCCGGTCCCGATGGGGAAGGCGATGCCGGGGACGATCTGCAGCCCGTTTGAAAAATTGTAGGCCCAGCGAATGCCAGGGCTCACATAGAAACTGTTGGCCGGATCCTTCAGGCCCGGGCCACGCACCGTCTCGCCGCTGGCATAGGCTATTTCCAGCATCACGTTGAAGGTCGGTCGCACCAGCCAGATGAAGCTCTGACCTAAGTTGTAGGCTGTGAGATTAGCCTTATCACCGATGGCGTTTTTCGCGTTGGGCGTATGGGTGGCGCCGATATTGAAGTGGGTGACTGCCTGGGAGCCCAGCACCACGCTGAGGGGCAGATTCAGCTGGTAGCCCACCGCGCCAGAGCCTCGCCCCTGATCATCGCGCCCAGTGGGCAGCAACAGCGAAAATCTCGGTGAGAAGGCCACTGTTGCATTCCCATCGCCCAGTAATTGGTACCGGTAGTTCAGGGCCACGTCCCCCGCGCCGCGCTTCCCATCCGGTGCCGATTGGATGCGTTGCAAGGGCAGGGTGTAGCTGAACTGGTGCTTCAGTCCGCCCACGGGCCATTCTTGGGTGAATGTGTAGATCCAGTCCTGGCTCTGCCGGTAGCGGGTGAAACCGCTGATGTGCTGGACAACGCCATCTTCCTGGTTGTAGGCCTCCTCGACGAGAAAGGAGTTGTCCTGGATTGGTTTGAGTTTCTCAGACCCTGGTTCCTGGGCTGCCAGGGAAAGGCCTATTAGGCCTATCAGGCCCATGAGCGCTGTGAGGAAGCGGAACTTATGGAAGAAGGAAAACATGGCATCACCTCGTTGAAACTAAGACTCAATAAACCTGAATCATCATTCTGGCAAATCCACACGGTGACCGGAATCACGGATCCCTTTTGACTCTTCCTGGGATGATCAGAGGGTTTGGCGTAAGCTTGTAGCTCAAGCCTCGCAGTTTGATGCACTCAACCAGGAGCCCTTCATGAAACTCACGAAATCCCCTTCCCGCCTTCTGGGGCTCAGCGCCCTGGCCATCGCGCTTTCGGTCGGCACGCTTCGCGCTGACGAAGGCATGTGGACCTTCGACAACGTGCCGACGAAAAAGATGCAGGCCAAATACGGCTTCGCGCCGGATCAAAAGTGGCTGGATCATGTGCGTCTTTCCGTGGTGCGCTTCCCCGGCGGCACGGGTTCCTTCGTGAGCAAGGACGGCCTGGTGCTCACCAACCACCATGTGGGCCGCGGCGCCATCCAGCAGGTTTCGGACAAGGATCATGATTTCGTGAAGAATGGATTTTATGCTCCGACCAGGGAGCAGGAAATCAAGGTGCCGGGCCTGATCCTCTACACGCTTACGGACATGCTGAATGTCACGGATCGCGTGAGCGGCGCGGTGAAGAAGGGCGCCACGGACAAAGAGGCTCTCAAGGCCCGCGAAATCGAAATGGGCCGCATCGTGGATGAGATGCAGAAGAAAACCAGCCTCCACTGTGAGCAGGTGAACCTCTACCAGGGCGGCGAATACTGGATCTACAGCTACAAGAAGCACGATGACGTGCGCCTGGTCTTCGCCCCCGAAGAGCAGATCGCCTTCTTCGGCGGCGATCCCGACAACTTTACCTATCCCCGCCACGACCTCGATTTCTCCATCTTCCGGGTCTACGAAAAGGGCAACCCTTACACGCCGCCAGCGCACCTGAAATGGACCAACAGCGGACTAAAGGCCGGGGACCTGACCTTCGTGGCGGGCCATCCCGGTTCCACCGCGCGGTTGCAGACCCACGCGCAGATGGCCTTCGCGCGGGATGTTTCTTCCCCCGCCCAGATCAAGGGGCTCGCCCGACGCATCAAGGTGCTCGAAGAATACGCAGCCAAGAGCCCTGAGAATACCCGACAGGTGAATACGCAAATCTTCGGCCTCCAGAATTCACAGAAGGCCATCACCGGTTACTGGTCGGGGCTCAAGGACAAGGAGGCCATGGCGCGGATCGAAAAGGCCGAAAAAGGCCTGCGTGCCAAGGTCGGCGCGGATCCTAAGCTCGCCTACGCTATGGGGGCCTGGACCAAGATCGAGGCCACCGAAGCCGTACAGAAGGCCATGTACAAGGACCTCAGCTTTGTGAACACGCGGGGTTCATCCCTGCTGGGCGCCGCGCTCACCCTGCTGCGCATGCCTGTGGAAGCGGCACTGCCCGACGAGAAGCGACTGCCGGAATTCAAGGATGCCCGCGTGGCCGCCATGAAGATGCAGATGGGCATCAAGCGTCCCTTCTACAAGGAACTGGAGATCGCGCAGTTCACCGATGGCTTGCAGGAAGCCCAGGAACAGCTCGGCGCCAACCATCCCTTTGTGAAAGCGATGCTGGGTGGCAAGAGCCCCGCCGAAGTGGCGAAGGCCGCGGTGGAAGGCTCCAAGCTGAGCGATCCCGCCGTCCGCAAGGAACTGATGGAAGGCGGCCAGAAGGCCATTGACGCCAGCACCGATCCCATGATCCTGCTGGCGAAGAAACTCGATCCCATCGGCCGCGCCACGCGCAAGAACCAAGAAGAAAAGGTGAGCGCGGTGATCGAGGAGCAGGGCGGCCGCATCGCCCGGGCCCGCTTCGCGGCCTACGGCAAGGAGACCTACCCCGATGCCACCTTCACCCTGCGCCTCACCTACGGCGATGTGCGCAGCTACGGGGCGAACGGCACCTTGGTACAGCCCTTCACCACCCTGGCCGGCCTCTACGACCGCGCCTGGGGCTGGGGACCGACGGCCGAGCGAGGCGCCTGGGCGCTGCCGCCCAAGTGGGTGGAGCACCAGAAGGATGTGGACGTGTCCACGCCCCTGAACTTCATCCATGCTGTGGATATCATCGGCGGCAATTCCGGCTCGCCAGTGGTGGACAAAAAGGGCGAGCTCGTGGGCCTCATCTTTGATGGCAACATCGAGAGCCTGCCCGGCCGTTACTTCTACGATGAGAAGGTGAACCGCGCCGTGAGCGTGGACGCAAGGGCCATCATGGAGTCCCTGAAGAAGGTCTACGGCGCAGGCGCGTTGGCGGATGAACTGACCGGGAAGTAGATCGCAATCGTTTGATAAAAGGGCCGCGAAAGCGG
>JANOLT010000394.1:0-1985 GCA_031419915.1 Holophagaceae bacterium | reverse complement strand
ATGCACGGCTTTCCGATGTGTTCGTGGGCATCGAACGCGCCGTGGCTGAAGTGCTCAAACGCGCTTGAATCTCAACATTTTTATCGGCTTCAACCCGGATCCTGCATTTGGGTAGGATGAAACTGGCTTCAGGCCTCAGGCCTCAGGCTACAGGCTTCAGGCCAAAAATCGATATGCATCGGTTTGTACGCTGAGTGATGCGAACCTGAAGCCTGAAGTCCGAAGCCTGAAGCCAAGGGAATCGCGCAATCGCAAAATCCGGGTTCAATTCTTAGGGGCCGTTGCGAAATGACCAAGTTATTCTGTCGCAACGGCTCATCCCATCCCAAGAGGAATCGAGTGGGTTCGGGTCATGCGCCGCAGGGCAGGGTGCCGCAGGTTTGTGGAGGCCAGGAGCCTTGCTTCGGGTTCCAGTACCTTGATCCAGTGGGCCGCGTGACCGAGCACCACCTGGGACTCAGGCATGAGCAATGTTTCATCGAGTAGTTGGAGAATCCGCAGGGCTATGGCTTCCTGTTCTCGCCAAAGGGAATTCTCCAGGGCTGCGAGCTGAGCCGGTTGTAGGGGTGCATGGAAAAGGGCCAGGAGACCGCTCTCGTGAAGCCTTGGGTTTTGAAGGAAGGCTTGAAGAATCCTGATATCCGGCACTTTCCATACAAGGCGCCACAGTGGTTTTGGCGCCAAGGGTGCCAATGCGCGCCGTTCGCCGAGGGTAAGACCGGGCCAAAGGTTTTGTAGTCGCTCCGTGGCGAAGTTCCGGGCTTGGGGATGGGCCGAGGTATCCGAGGCCACCGCCGCCAGGATCCTCCATGGCAGGCGCGGCAGTAGCCGGGCGCGCAGATGTGAGGGGGCTTTGGGGTGTTGCGCGATCCAGCGCAAAAGCAGGGGGCGCTTTTGCAGATCCTCCAGTTCCGCGGCGGCCTCGAGCCAGCCTATCGGCGGCGCGGGGTTGCGAAGCAGCCGCAGAAACTTGGGCCATTCGATGTCGGGGGGAAGGGGCCAACTCACAAATAAGCCGTCGCGGCAAAATAACTTGGTCATGGAGGTGTCGTACCGGCATAAGGGGCCGTAGCAAAATAACCTGAACTGTACAGGTTATTTTGGCACGGCCCCTAACATTCTGCGCTGGCACACTGTTGTCATGGCGTACGAGTTCAGCATTCTTGGTCGGGGGCGCGCGGGGCGGGCCCTGGCCGGGGCCTGGGGCGGCATTGCTACGACCGTCGCGCTGCTGCCCAGTGGCGCGACCCCAACAGGCTTTGTGCTTCTGGCTGTGCCCGATGATGCCATTTCGGCCCAGGCAGCCCGCTTTCCAGGGCGCTGTGCCCACCTCTCGGGAAGTCTTCACATCGAAGGCGTGCCTTGCGCCCATCCCTTAACCAGCTTTGATGGCGAACCTGCCGACTGGCGGGGGACGCCGCTCGCTCTTACCGGGACTATTCCAGAATTTCTTGTTGTGGCCTTTCAAAAATTGGGATTTGAGCCTTTCCATCTGGAACCACAGCACAAGGCCCTGTACCACGCGGCCGCAGTGCTCGCATCGGCCCATTCCGCATCGCTGTGGCTGGGTGCGGCGGCACTGCTGCGAGCGTCTGGCGTCGAGCTTCCCGGCCGGGGCCTCATGCCCTTGGTGGAGGCGACACAGCGCAACATCGAACGCCTTGGAGACGCGGGTCGCACGGGGCCCTTCGTCCGTGGGGATGAGGCCACCATCGAACGGGATGCGGCGGCATTGCCAGAAGTCTGGCGGGAAATTTTTTTGAAACTAGGGCATCTTGGATGAAGCCATGAACGCAAACCTGAATAACGGAACCACGGATATGCAGCCGGTCTTTAGTCCGGAGGCGCTTGGCGTCTCGACGCCTGGTGTGCGATTCCGAGATGCCCTTGAGCGTTTGAGCGCCCAAGGCGAGTTGAAGGCCAAGCTGCTGCTGGTGGCTCTGGACCATTTCGCCAAGCGTGGGTTCGATGGCGTGCAGGTGCGC
>JANOLT010000393.1:0-2534 GCA_031419915.1 Holophagaceae bacterium | reverse complement strand
CATGCAGGGGTCGTCCATCCTCACGAGCGCATGAAGAAGGCGAAGGCGTGTGTCCGAGGCCAGTACATCAAAGAGCCGCGCCAATTCGCTCGCCTTCTCAAGGGTCAGCAGGGAACGTTCTTCAAGCGAGGCCTTCGGGGCACAGACTGGGAGAACATTGCGTGACATGCCGGGACCCTTTCGTTACACGAGTTAGTGTAGTGATGAATTGCCTTGGTGCAAGGCAAAAAGGACAGAGTCCATGTGTTGGGAAGCAGCTCCCTCACATCTCAAGGTAGGTATGCAATCTCCGCTGCTCGGTGAGCAGGGATTTCAGGGCCTCGGTGGCATCTTTTTGCGCGCTGGTCTTACGCCGGCTGTTGGGGGCCTGCACGAGTTGAGATGGGTCGTAGTGGACGGAGCGGAGCATGTGGTCAATGGTGTCGGCCTGGACGATGTGCTGCACCTTGAAATCCTCGTCCTCGTCCACGATGACGTGGGCTTCGTTGGGGGCGCCGAACAGGTTGTGCCGCATTCCGAGAATGTCCTGGTAGGCGCCGGTCAGGAAGAACGCCACGTAGTAAGGCTCGCCAGTCTTGGGCTCGTGCAACGGAATTTCGTCGCGCACATCTTTCAGATCTATGAACTTTTCCATCTTTCCATCGCTGTCGCAGGTGATGTCGCAAAGCGTCGCAGATAAGGTCGGCTGCTCCTTTAAGCGATGGATGGGCATAACCGGGAAGAGCTGCTCAATGGCCCAGTGATCTGGCATGGACTGAAAGATGCTGAAGTTGGCGATGAGCTTGTCGGCCAGGCTCTTGTTGAGATCCTGGAACTCCTCGGGGATGTATTTCAGGCTCTTGTGGCCCAGGATGCGCGAGAGTTTCCGGCAGACTTCCCAGAACAGGATTTCCCCTTTGGCGCGGTCTTCCAGGCCCAGGTAACCTAGGTTGAAGAGCGTCAGTAGCTCATCTTTTTGGGTGATGGCGTCGTGGTACATCTCGCTGAAATTCTTGATGGAGATGTTATCCCGGGTGTAGGCCAACTCTTTCAGAATTTGCGGTTCCTTGCCCGTGAGCTCGACTTTGTACTTCGTGTGGGTGGTGTCGATAAGGCCGATGATGTCCACCACGACGATCTGGTGGTACGCGACGATGGCGCGCCCGGATTCACTCAGGAGGTCCGGCATCGGCACTTGTTCCTGGGTGCAGATGTCCTTGGTGGTGTAGACCACGTCCGCGGCGTACTCCTCGATGGAGTAGTTCATTGAAGAGCTGAACGTGGTTTTGGACCCGTCGTAATCAACTCCGAGACCGCCGCCCACATTGAGGTAGCGGATGGGAACGCCCATTTTTCGGAGCTTGGCGTAGATGCGTGTGGCCTCCTTCATGGCAGCTTTCACGCTGCGGATATCCGTAATCTGGGAACCGATGTGAAAGTGCAGTTCCTGGATGCTCTCCAGCATTCCGCGCTTTTCAAGGGTCTCGACGGCTTCGATGATCTCCCGGGTGGTCAGGCCGAATTTCGCGTGGTCCCCGGCGCTGGATTCCCACTTGCCCTTGCCCATGGCGTTGAGCTTTGCCCGCAATCCCAGCAGGGGCATGACCTTCAGCTCCTTGGCGACTTTCAGGATGAGCGGAAGCTCGGTCATCTTCTCAACGGTGATGAGACATTTACGGCCAGCCTTCTGGGCCAGCAGGGCCATGCGGATGAAGCTTTCATCCTTGTAGCCGTTGCAGAGCACCATGGCGTCGGGATGCAGTTCCATGGAAAGCGCGATCATCAGCTCGGGCTTGGAACCCGCCTCCAGGCCGTAGTGGTACTTGGCGCCAGCCCGCACGATCTCTTCGACCACTTCCTTCATCTGGTTGGTCTTCACTGGGTATACGCCCTGGTAGGAACCGTCGTAGGCGAACTCCTTGATGGCCTTGCGGAAGGCCTCGTGCAGCTCGATGACGCGGTCCGCCAGGATCTGGGGAAAGCGCAGGATCAAAGGCGTGCGGACGCCCTTCTTCCGCAAGTGCTGAACGATCTCATAGACATCCGCCACCAGGTTCTCATCCTGGGTGGGTGCCACTTCCAAGAGACCTTTGCTATTGATCGAAAAGTAATCGTTGCCCCATTCCTTCACGCCGTACAAAGTCGCGGCATCCTGGATCGTCCAGTGCTTCATGGGCATCGATAGGGCCTCCCGTGGAAAAACGGCCTAAAACTCTTTATAGGGGAAAAGGACCAGTCACACCAAGAAAAGTTAAGCCATTGTCGATTGAGGATCGCCGAGGATTCTTTTTTGGCTAGCCTCTCATCCTGGTCAACCCGTAATCGGTGGCCCAAAGAAAACCAGGGATTGTTGCCGAATCAAGAAAAAATATTGGCCACGGATTTCACGGATTTCCACGGATGAAAAAATCAAGTGTATAACTTCGAGCCTTCGCTATCACACCGATGTGAACGAGGGGATTTAAATCCGTGTGAATCCGCGTAATCCGTGGCTGAAATGATTTATTCTTTTCGGTTTTTCATCCCCGCCCATCCCATCCGCCCTGGTTCAGAGA
>JANOLT010000392.1:0-3237 GCA_031419915.1 Holophagaceae bacterium | reverse complement strand
TCTCTGAGCATTCGCTTTGCCTCTCGAGCTGAAGCCAAGTGGATCGCGTCGTAGGTTCTCAAAGGAAACCGCTGAGCCAACTGGCGGGCATCGCCCAAAACTTCGTCTGAAAGATTCACTTCTTGGATGGACTGGTCCCAGTAGTCGGCCAGACTGCCCAGGTGCTTGGGTAGTTCTGCGGCGGCGATCCGCCCCAGGTGGACCATTCGAGCCAAGCTGACCGAGGCTTCCGTATAGCCGAGGCGGCTCACCAGAAGCACCTCCGCGCCGCGTGGTCCATGGGCCAAGCCGCGGACCCGTTCACTGCCTTCTTCTTCGATGAAGAGCTTCAGGAGGGCTGAGGTGTCCATGTATAGGGCGAACTTGGGAGGTTTCGCCATCTCAACCCTCCCGGTCCAGCAGGACGAGATCTGAAGCTGTTGGCCCCTTGCCTTTCAGCTTGATTGGGCTGGGCAGAAGTCCTGGGCGCTTGAGGGTGCGCAGGGACGCGGTGCCTGCTCCGTGCTGCACCAAGTCCGCGATGGGTGTCCCGTGGTTGGTGATGACCACGCGCACCCCATCTTTGGCCTGTTTCGTGAGGCCGCTCAGATTCGCCTTTGCTTCCCGCAGGGCGACAACTTCCTCCAATGGCACTCGGGCTGTTCTCGGCATGGGCTTCTCCTTGGGGATCAATATAGTTCAATTGTAGTCACATGGAAACTACAATATTTTTTTCCCGCCGTATCCTGGACTTGGGACTTGGGACTGAGCAGCCCCCGTCGGCTCACTCCCAGATAAGCTAGACCTATGAATCCCCGCGCTTTCCTCCCATATCTGCTAGTGGCCAGTCTGGTGCAGCCGCTGGCGGCCCAGACCATGGTTCGTGTCGGCCTTTCCACCGAGGTCAGTGAATGGCAGGTGGCATTGGATGGCGGCGGCGAGCTGCTCACGCGGAGCGGACGTTTCATCATGAAATTACGCGACGGTGAGAAGCTCCGGATCTGGTGGGATAGCCGAGGCGAAGCGGATCCCAGGGACGAATACCGCATCCGCGTGGGCAGTGACATGAGCGCAGCCGCAGCGGCGGAAGTCATGCGCAGGTTGCGGGAACTCGGTGAGCAGCCCGAAAAGATTTTCGTTCCCGATGGGGCATCGTGGAAAGTATTGACGGGCCATTTCGCCAAGGCCGAGGACACCGAAGAGATTCTTAAAAAATTAAGCGGCAATGGCTTTACGGAATTGTGGGTGTCCTCGGAACGGCTTCCGGGAAAGCCGCGGAATGGCCGCGCTCTGTATGCGGTGACCGAACGCTATGAACGGCGAGTTTTGCCTTCTGAAGGCGTGCTGTTCCGCTCGCAAAATGGCTTGGTGCAACTCTTCGGCAAGGGCCGCTACCGTGGCACCGTCGAGTTCTTTCCCAATGGGGAGGGACGGCTCACGGTGGTCAACCAGGTCGCATTGGAAGACTATGTGCGCGGTGTGCTGCCCAGGGAGATGGGCACCAACGAATACCCGGATGTCGAGGCGCTGAAAGCACAGGCCGTGGCAGCGCGGACCTACGTGGTGGCCAATCGCGACAAGCGAAAGAATGTTGGCTTCGATCTGCTCGACACGCCCCTGGACCAGGTCTATGGCGGCAGGGACAGCGAGCAGCCGTTGGCGGACCGCGCCGTCGCCGAGACCGCAGGTCTCATCGCCACTTACAACGGACTGCCGATCCAGGCCCTGTTCACGGCGAATAGCGGTGGTGCCACCGTGGATAACAGCTACGTTTTTGGCGGGCCCCAACCGTACTTGAAGGGTGTGAGCAACTATCCGGACAAGCCCCTGACGATTTCATTCAAAGGCGCTGTGGATCCTGGCGCCGATCAATCCTGGCTGAATCTTGAACTGCTGCGCCTCGCGGCCTTCGGCATCATCCTCCCCGATGTTTTGACCAGCGAAAAGATGGAGCAGCCGCTGCGGATAAACGATCTCTCCGAATCCATGACCCGCATCACCCAACGCCTGGGGCTGCCAGCTCCGGACCGCTCGGCCCCCAAGGATCTCCAGCTCTATCTTTGGATGGCGAGAACGCTCGGTTTCGATCGGGTGGTGGAGGGCATAGAACGAGCCCAGGACGCAGATTATTTCACGGGTACTGTTATTGCAAAGCCTGCGGACCGGCCCCTGGCGGCTTTCCTGGCACGGCGCGGCATCGTTACCACCGCCATGTGGAATGGTCAGCCAACCTTGCGGGATGGGCTCACGGCGCTCTCGCGCATGTGGCAGGAGCTGGAATCGCCTGAACTGGCGGAGGGCACACTGCTGCGCGATGGCACTGTGCGCCGCAAGGTGCCGGACGCAGTTCCTGAACCACTGCCCCTAGCGAGCTTTCTCCTTCTCGCGGAAGAAAGCGTTGGCGGTCAACTGCGGCTTGTATCCGAAGCCCACATCCAGGTGGGTGACCGCGTGAGGTGGATGCCCCGCGAGGGCGGATCGCGGCTGCTCATCCGGCGTCTCGATCCCGATGGCGCCGCCTGGGATCGCTACAATTCGACAGCCCATTGGAAGGTGGAATTGAAGGATAGTGACCTGCTCACGAAAATGAAATCACGCGTGGGTGTGAGTGGCATCCGCGCCCTGGAACTGGAGCACAACGAGCACGGCCGCGTGCTGAAACTCACGGTGCGCGACACCAACGGCCGTGGCCACGAATTCACTGGCATGCGCATCCGCGCGTTGCTGGGCCTCAGGGATAACGTGTTCCGCTACCTCACGATTGGAACCGGTGACAAGAAGCGCTGGATCTTCTACGGCCGAGGATGGGGCCATGCCGTGGGCATGGACCAGACCGGCGCCTATGGCATGGCGCTGGATGGCTACACCTACGACCAGATCCTGAAGCGCTATTACCGCGGGATTGAGATTACGGCGATCAGATAGGGAGCCATGAGCCATGAGCCATGAGCTATGAGGTGTGCGCCTGCGGCGCACTGGATGATGCGGCCTCCGGCCGCCACCTTATTGAACCTCACCACCTCATGGCTCATAGCTCGAACCTGAAATGATCTTCACCCTCGACCATCGCCCTGTCTTTCCGCCGCCGCATTTGTCAGAGCCGGATGGCTTGCTGGCGGTGGGCGGGAATCTCAGCGAAGCGCGGCTGCTGGAGGCCTACCGCTGCGGCATCTTCCCCTGGTACTCAAGCGGGGAGCCGATCCTGTGGTGGTCGCCGCGGTCGCGCGCGGTATTCCTGCCCGGTGACGAACACATCCC
>JANOLT010000391.1:0-2091 GCA_031419915.1 Holophagaceae bacterium | reverse complement strand
ACAACATCGCGCGCGTGGCGCTCGTGCGCGCGGGGTTGCCGGTGACAACCGCTGGCGTGACCGTCAACGCCCCATCTCCATGAAGGACGAAGTAGAGCTGGCCAAGAGCAACATCCTGCTCCTTGGGCCCACCGGCACCGGGAAGACCTTGCTGGCACAGACGCTTGCCCGGGTGCTCGATGTGCCCCTGGCCATGGCCGACGCCACCACCCTGACCGAAGCTGGCTATGTTGGCGAAGATGTTGAAAACATCCTGACCAAGCTGCTCCAGGCCGCGAATTACGATGTGGACCGGGCCCAAAAGGGCATTGTGTTCATTGATGAGATTGACAAGATCGGGCGCAAGAGCGAGAACCCGAGCATCACCCGCGATGTGAGCGGCGAAGGTGTTCAACAGGCGCTGCTTAAGCTCGTGGAAGGCACCGTGGCCAACGTGCCACCCCAAGGTGGCCGTAAGCACCCGCACCAAGAATTCATCCAACTGGACACCAGCAACATTCTGTTCATCTGCGGCGGCGCCTTCATCGGCATCGAGGACTTGATCAAGCAGCGGGTCCGTGCCAAGGCCGTGGGGTTTGGCGCGGAGGTGAAATCAAAAGAAGCAGGCGAAAACCTGCTCAAGCTGGTGGAGCCCGAAGACATTATCAAGTACGGCCTCATCCCGGAACTCGTTGGGCGCATGCCCGTGGTGGCGGCCTTGGATCCGCTGGACCAGGTGGCGCTCATGCGCATCCTCACGGAGCCCAAGAACTCGCTCACCAAGCAGTACATCCGCCTTTTTGACATGGATGACGTGGATCTCACCTTCGAGGACGGTGCGCTGCAAGTCATCGCCGATCAGGCCATGACCCGCAAGCTCGGCGCACGGGGCCTGCGCAGTTTGATGGAGCAGGTGCTCATCGAACCTATGTACGAACTGCCCAGCGAAGAGCGGGAGAATCGCGAATCCCTGCGCATCACCCGCCAAAAGGTTGAAGAGATTTTGAATATTCCAAGCCTTCCGATTTCAGCCGCGGGGTGAATGTGCCCTTGTCTGAAACTCGCCTCACACTTCCCGCCATCCCCATCCGGGACATGGTGCTGTTCCCTAACGCTCGCGTGCCCTTTGTGGTGGGCCGGCGGTCCTCGGTGAAGACGCTGGAATCTTCCATCAAGGCCGGAGACCACCTTGTTTTACTGACCCAGAAAGATCCCAAGATCGAAGAACCGGAAACGGAGGATCTGTTTCAGATCGGCACGCTTGCCCTGGTCGAATCCCTGATCGCGCTGCCCAAGGACTACTTCAAGGTGGGCGTGAAAGGCATTGCCCGCGTCAGGTTGGAGCGCTTCATCACCGATACTGAAGCCATCCAGGCTGAAGTGACCATCCTCCAAGAACCGCCTTCCGTATCGAGTGAAGCAACCCTGTTGAAACCCTTCCGCCGCAATGTGGAAGTCTTTCTGGGCCGCAATCCAGATGCATCCAGGCTGCTCAGCATGGATCAGATCCGCGAACTGCCCTTGGGCAAAGCCATAGACACCGTGGCCGCGCTGATCCCGGCGGAGGTCAAAGAGAAGCAGCCCATCCTGGAAGCCCTGGAGATCGAACCCCGGCTGGATGCGGTACAAAAGCTGCTGGAGATTGATGCGGCGCGGTTCAAGGTCGAGCGCGAGGTGGACGAAAAAACCCGGGCGCGGCTGGACCAGGACCACAAACAATACGTGCTGAACGAGAAAATGCGGGTCATTCAGCAGGAGTTGGGCAAGCCCGAGGAGAAGAGTGAAACCAAAAAACTAAGGGAACAGATCCTCACCGCGCGCATGACCGACGAGGCCGAGAAAAAAGCCCTCGAAGAGCTCGATCGCATGGAGGCCATGCCACCCCAAAGTGCCGAAGCCACGGTCAGCCGTACCTACATAGATTGGCTGCTGGCCCTGCCCTGGAAGAAGCTGGCCGACGAACGCCTGGATCTGGATGAAGCCGAAACAGTATTGGATCAGGACCACGCGGGGCTGGAGAAAGTGAAGGCTCGCATCCTTGAACATCTCGCCGTCATGCGTAAATTGCGGGAGCGACAGCCGGAAGCCATCGCTGGTGAAGAGCGGCCCGAA
>JANOLT010000390.1:0-5793 GCA_031419915.1 Holophagaceae bacterium | reverse complement strand
AAGATCGCGAAGCTGCCGGGATTGCCCAAGGACGTTTTGGGTCTCAGCGGAACGGCTGGAGAACGCGATCCATCCATCGGTTCCAACGCCTGGGTGGTGGCGGGAAGCCGCACCGCCAGCGGGAAGCCGATGCTCGGGAATGATCCCCACCTCGGTCTGGCGAGCCCCGGCATCTGGATGCCTCTGCGCATCGAAATCGGCGAGTGGTTCGTCGAGGGCGTGGCGCTTCCATTTCTCCCGGGCATTACGCTGGGCCGCAACCAGGCCATCGCTTGGGGCTTCACGAATCTGGGTACCGACGTTCAGGATCTCTACCGCGAAAACCCGAAGGGAGAACGCATCGAGGACATCCCCGTGAAAGGCCGCGCCGCGGAACGGTTTCGCGTGCCCATCGGCGCTCACGGACCTCAGGTCCGGCCCGGGTACAGCCTTAGGTGGGTCGCATTGGATCCCGCGAATCTTCGGATGCCCATGACAAAACTCATCCGCGCCACGAACTGGGACAGCTTCAACATTGCGTGCGATGGGTTCCTGGGCCCCGCGCAAAATATCGTCTACGCCGACGCGGAGGGCCACATCGGCTACCGCGCGACGGGCCTCATTCCCATCCGAAAAAAAGGTGACGATGGCTCCTTTCCTGTGGATGGCAATGACCCCAGCAACGATTGGCAGGGCTTCGTGAGCCAGGCAAAAATGCCGCGGGTATTGGACCCAGCGAAGGGCTATCTGGTGACTGCCAATCAGAGGATTTTGGGCAGTGGCTTTCCGTATCCAGTCGCCACGCGCTGGGCCAGCCCCGTGAGGGCCAAGCGCATTGCGGAGCTGATTGAAGCGGCTGGCAAGCTGGATCACAGGGGTGCCGAGCGCATCCAACTGGACGTTGCATCTCTTGAACATCGCGCATTCATCAATCTTGCCGCGCCACTGCTGGGTGCCGGATGGCAGTCTCGCTTCCAAGGTTGGGATGGCGCGGCGGATGCGGACTCAAGGAAATTCCTGGAAGCCGATCTGCTGAAGAAAAATTTCCGCGCGCAGTTACTGAATCGCGTACTCCGGGGCACGGGTTGGGATGCGGACAGTTTCAACTCGGACACGGACGATGCGGTGCTGCGGGAAGCTCTCAAAGTGGATCAGGATGCGTGGACCCGTGTGGGCCTTGGCGATAAGCAGGAAGCGCTGTCAGAAGCCGCGCGTCAAACCAAGAAGCAGATGGAGACAGGCCCCAAGACCTGGGGGGAATCCAATCGCCTGGACATCCAGCATCCCGTAGGTCGCGCTGGTGGCGCGCTGGGCTGGCTGTTCAACGCGCCGCGCATCAGTCAGAGCGGCGCCAACCACACCGTTCGTGTGGCCAAGCCGGACTTCGGCCAAAGCATGCGCTTCATCGTGGATTGGGGCGATCCCGGCGCCACCACGCTCGTGGTGCCGCTGGGCGTGAGCGGTCATTTGAGTTCCAGCCATCGTCACGATCAGATGGAGGACTGGCTCAATGGTGATCCTCTCAGCCAGAGAACACGACTCAAACAAGAAGAGCGAGGATCGGGACTGCTGTTCCCGAATTGAACTTAACCGAAATTTAACCTTGAAATATGAATATCAGTCGTTCAATATACAAGGATGATTAAGCGTACCGTTCAACCCGATCTCAAGGATCTGCTGCGTTCCTTCCCCGTGGTCGGGTTAGTGGGAGCCCGGCAGGTGGGCAAGACGACCTTAGCCCGGCAAGTGGCTCGCTCCCTCGGGAAAGCCGCCATTTACCTGGATTTAGAGCGCCCTTCTGATCTGATCAAATTGAGCGATCCAGAGATCTACCTGGAGCGCCATGCCTCATCGCTGGTGATCCTGGATGAAATCCAACGAGTGCCCGGTCTGTTCCCGGTGCTGCGCTCTCTCGTAGACGCGAAGAGGCGGCCAGGCCGGTTCTTGGTGCTGGGCTCCGCATCACCTGAGCTGGTGCAAGGGGCCTCGGAAAGTCTGGCGGGCCGCATCGCCTATCTGGAACTCAGCCCCCTTCACGCTTCGGAAGTCGCGGTCCGGAAAAGAGATCAACTCTGGCTTCGCGGCGGATTTCCAGACAGTTTTCTGAAAGCCAATGATCAAGCCTCCTTCCGTTGGCGGGAGGCTTTCGTGCAAACCTTTTTGGAGCGTGATATCCCGGCCCTTGGGCTTCGCCTCCCCGTGACCCAGCTTCGGCGATTCTGGCAGATGCTGGCCCACGGGCATGGACAGCTCTGGAATGCCAGTTCCCTGGCTGCAGGCCTAGGGCTGAGCGCGCCAACGGTACGGCGCTACCTTGATCTTCTACAGGACACTTTCATGGTGCGCCAGCTCCAGCCCTATAGCGCCAACCTCGGCAAACGGCTGGTCAAGAGCCCGAAAATCTACCTCCGCGATAGCGGGCTTCTCCATGCGCTACTTGGCATCGAGAGCATGGAGGATTTGCTGGGGCACCCCGTCGTGGGCGCATCCTGGGAGGGCTGGGTGATCGAGCAAGTGCTGAGCGCGATACCCTCTACTTGGCGGCCATCCTTCTACCGCACGAGCGCGGGCGCAGAGTTGGATCTGGTGCTGGAGCGGCCAGGGCGCAGGCGCCCTCTCGCGCTAGAGATCAAGCGAAGCCTCGCGCCCGCCCCATCACGAGGCTTCTGGAATGCGCTGGAAGATCTCGGTGCTGAAGGCTGGGTGATCTATCCAGGCAAAGAATCCTACCCACTTGGCAAGGGCGTCCATGTTTTGCCGGTCGGCGGATTGGGAGCTTTCCTTCAGTCTCGGACCCAATGAAAAGGACGCGTCGTGGCGCCATTTACAGCGAGGCGGGCTCCATGCGCTGCTCGCCTTCCCAGCGATAGAAACCCGAGCCGCTCTTGCGCCCCAGGCGCCCTGCCGCCACGAGCTGTTTAAGCAGCGGTGGAGCCTTGAATCGCGGCTCGCCAAAGGCATCGAACATCACCTCCGCCACATTCGCGACGGTATCCAGGCCGATGAAATCCGACAGATGCAAAGGCCCCATGGGATGGCCGCAGCCCAGCTTCATTCCTGCGTCTATGTCAGCGGTACTTGCGAGTTGCTGCTCGCGGCACCGGATCGCATCCAAGAGAAAAGGCACCAGCAGGCGATTGACGATGAAGCCAGGAGCATCCGGCGCCAGCACCGGGGTCTTGCCCACTTTCTTCACGAAGTCCTGGAGGGCTTCAACGGTATCGGCGGAGCTGAGCACCGTGCGGATGATCTCCACCAAAGGCATGGCAGGCACTGGGTTGAAGAAATGCAGGCCAGCTGTGAACGGTTGGCGATCGGGCCCCAGCGCAGCGACCAGCTCGGTGATGGATATGGAGGAGGTGTTGGAGCAAAGCAGCGTGGAGGGCGCAAGGACGCGATCCAGCTCAGCGAAGGTTTTCAGTTTCAGGGAAGCGATTTCCGGCACCGCCTCGATGACCAATTCGCAGTCTCCTAGAGCGCTCCAATGCAGCGTGCCCAGCAGCTTCGCGCTGAAGATATCGGCATCCTGCTGGCTGCGCTTGCCCTTTAAAACCGCCTTATCCCACTGGGCCTGGATACGAACCAGCCCACGGTCCAGGGAAGGCTGATCAATCTCTTTCACGATCACGCTGAAACCCGCTTCGGCTACGACCTGTGCGATTCCAGCGCCCATGAGCCCACATCCGACAATGCCCACTGTGTTGATCGTGCTGATGTCCATGGGGGCCTCCGGAATCAAAACAGCTTAGCGCCAGGCTTAGCGATGCGCGAAACTCTGGAGTGGAGACTCCATGATCATCACCCAGCACACGCTTGAAACGACGGCCCTTCCTGAAAATATATGGGCCTTGTGGGCGGACGTACCCGGCTACAAGGAATGGGATGAGGCAATCGTATGGGCAAAACTGAAGGGTGAATTCAAGGTGGGTGCCAGTGGCAAATTGAAACCCAATGGTGGTCACACCGCAGCCTTCACCATCACGGAGATGGAAGAAGGCCGCTCTTTCTCCTACGTTACGCTGCTGCCCTTTGCGCGGCTTCAATTTCATCATGCGATGGAGTCAACGGACATGGGCACAAGGCTGACCCATCGCATTGAGGTGAAAGGGCCCTTCGCCTGGATTTGGGCGCAAGTTTTGCGATCGGCCTTGCGGACGAACATTCCCGCCGCCATGCGGAAATTGGCGAGGCTGGCCGAACAACCCGGAAATCGGTGGATCACAAAAACGTAGTGGTTTATCAGAGCGCGGCCCAATCGGTCGGTTCCGCCGCAGTTCCGCCATAATTCGTTTCGATTTGCGCGAGTTGAAGCTTGCCGCTGGAGTCGTCGTTCACGGCGTGCCACTTGGTGTAGGAGTCGATGACCCAGATGCCGCTTTCGCGGGTGCCGTTGCCGCTCCAGCCGTTGCCGCCGAAGGGCATGTGGGCTTCGGCACCAGACGTGGTGTTGTTGATGGAGCTCATGCCCGCCTTGATTTCGCGCTTGAAGCGTTCCACCCAGTGGCGGTTTTCGGTGTAGAGCGAGCTGGAAAGGCCGTAGGGCGTGCCGTTGGCGTAGTCCATGGCCTGGTCGAAATCCTTCACCGTGGAGATGTTCACCGTGGGTCCGAAGACCTCGGTTTGGAACAGCCACGTATCCTGCGTGACGTCATCCCACACGCAAGGCTGCATGTAGATGCCATGGCTGATGTCACCCTTCACGATGGAGGTGCGGTTGGCTTCAGTCCATTGCGCGCCGCCGCTCAGCAGCTTGGCGCCCTTGTCCTTGGCACCCTCCACCCAATGTTCCTCGAAGCCCTTGGCGAAGCGCGCGTTGATCATGGGGCCGTAGGTCACTTCGGGATGGGTGATGGGGTTGCCGATCTCCAGCTTGGCGAGGCCCTCCATGAAGGCCAGCTTGAATTCCTTGGCGCAGGCTTCGTGCACGATGATGTTGGCCAGGCTGGTGCAGCGCTGGCCCGCAGTGCCGTAAGCGCCCCAAAGCGCTCCGCGCACCGCGTTGTCCATGTCGCAATCCGGCATGATCACCATGGGGTTCTTTCCGCCCAACTCAAGGCTCGGGATCATCAGGTTGCGCCCGCACATCTCGCCGATGGTGCGGCCAACTTCGGTGGAGCCCGTGAAGCTGAATTTCTGGTAATAGCCTTTGTCAATGCCCGCCAGGAAATGCTTGCCGCAACCCGCGCGGCCCTTGCCGTTCACGGTGTTCACCACGCCTTCTGGAACGCCCGCATCCTGCATGGCCTTCAGGAAGAGATAGGCGATGGTCGGGGCATCGTCGCTGGGTTTCCACACCACCGTGTTGCCGCACAGGATCGCCGGAATGATCTTCCACGAAGGTACGGCCATGGGGAAGTTGTTGGCAGCCAGGATGCCGCACACGCCAATGGGCCGGCGGTAGGTGTAAAGCTCCTTGTGGGCCATCTCGGAGGGCACGGTCTGCCCGTAAAGGCGGCGGCCTTCGGACGTGAAGAAGGTGCACGTGTCAATGGCCTCTTGCACTTCGCCCATGGCCTCGCGCGGGGTCTTGCCGATCTCGCGGGTGATGACGTGGGCGAGCTTGTCCTTCTGTTCGGTAAGGATCTGGCCGATACGCTGGATCACGGCGCCACGGATCGGCGATGGCGTGGCGGACCAGGTCTTGAAGGCTTTGGCAGCCGCCTTGGCCGCGTTTTCCACATCCTGCTCGCCGCTATCGGGGAAGACACCTACGAGATCGCGATCGTCCACGGCGGAGCGGGATTCGATGTGGCCGACGCCCTCGACTTCCCTTCCATTGATGTAGTTGAAGCCCTGGATCGTTTTCCCGGCGTG
>JANOLT010000389.1:0-4134 GCA_031419915.1 Holophagaceae bacterium | reverse complement strand
ATGAAATTGGCTTCAGGCATCAGGCTGCAGGCTTCAGGCAAAGAATCGCTTCGCATCGGATTGTGCTGTTGGTGATGCGAACCTGAAGCCTGAAGTCCGAAGCCTGAAGCCAGCGGGGGTCATGCAATCGCAAAATCCGGGCTCAACCCAATCCCCGCCGACCACACAGAAAGTTGGGGACGAGCCGAAAGGTGCGTCCCCTCTCTTTCGTGGGAGGAGGATTCGAACCTCCGATCGGCAATGGCGCGCAGGTAGGGAAAGCGAGGAACGCGAGAGCGTTCCGCAGCGGTCGGCGAAGCCGATTCCCGTGCGCAGCCATGCCGCGGGAGATGGGTGGAGGCACACCGAAAGTTAGAGGGCGAATCCAACCAAGCCACCGCCGACCACACAGAAAGTTGGGGACGAGCCGAAAGGTGCGTCCCCTCTCTTTCGTGGGAGGAGGATTCGAACCTCCGATCGGCAATGGATTTCTTGCGAACGCATCGTGCCGAATGAGCAACGTGACTCAGCTCACTGACTCGATCCCACCTTTCGTGAAATGCTCTCCCAACAGCTTTTCTGGGGATCCCATGTTCAAATTCGCAAAGACCATCCGAGGAAAAGTTTTCCTGATGGTGCTCCCTCCCATCTTGGTATTGACGGCCTTAGCCACCTATCAGGCCTTCGAGAAGGGCGGCACGGTTCTTCGCATGAAGAGGCTGGCCGAAGATTCACTATGGGTTGCGGAAGTGAACCGTGCGGTCCATTCGCTTCAACTGGAGAGGGGGGCGTCGGTCATGCTTCTGGCGAACCACTCCCCCGCACGGAAGACGGCCATGGATACCATTCGTCGCGATGGTGTCAGCAACCGGAAGGAATTCCTGCTTATCTTGGGGAAGGCGTCGGGCTCTCTGGACGCAACGATCGTGGGGAAAGCCATCAAGGCTGGAAAGGCCCTGGATCTTCAAGATCTCCAGAGGCGGGTGGATGCGCGAACCGTGAGCGGGCCAGATGCCCAAGCTGATTTCAGCCATCGCATTGTTGACATCCTTTCATTCCAGGGGAGTCTCTTGCGGGTTGCTGGGGGCGCGCCCCTGGAGCGGAGATTTCAAGGCTCTTTCACGCTTCAAGCGCTGAAAGATCAGGCCAGCCTGGAACAGGCGACTCTGGGCAATGCCTATGCCAGCGGTGCATTCCCTCTCCAAGGATATGAACAGTACTTGGCCCAGAAGGCAGAACAGAACGCCCTCTCCGGTGCTCTACTGAACATGCTTGACCATGCGGATGCAGCCTCTTTTAGGGGGATTTTTTCCGGGCCATCCCAGACCGAATTTGATGGATTTCGGCTTCGGGCGGAGCAGCCCATAAAGGGGGAATTGTCCCAGGTCGATCCTGATCGTTGGTTCAAGGTCTCCTTGGCGAGGCTGGAGGCGCTGAAAGGCTTCGAATCGAGCCTCTCAGCCAGCCTGCAGGACCAGGCCATGGGCCTCAGGTCCAAGGCCATCCTGAACCTCGCCCTAGTGCTCGGTGGCACGTTCACCCTCCAGATTCTCTTAGTTGCTTTCGCATGGGCATTGAGTCGCCGCATCACCACCCCCATCGAGGCACTGGCCGCTGCCATGCGCAGGCTTTCAGAAGGAAACCTCACGCAACATATGCCCGTTGGGCATATGGACGAAACGGGAGTGATGACCGAAGCCTTTAACGAAATGAGTTCTCGCCTCCGATCCGTTCACGGCCAGATGATCAAGGCCTATCAGGAGCTGGCCAAAGGAGCCGCCAACTTGAAGGCAAATGCTGATCGAATGACCGTTACCACTCAACAGCTGGCCGCAGGGGCGCAACATCAGCGAGAGCACACAGATCATATGGCCGGTGCCACATTCAAACTCTCTGTTTCCACAGGGCAGGTTCGAATGCAGATCGAAGATGCTTTGGATCAGACAAGCAAACTGAGGACACTTGCCGAACGTGGTCAGCTGGAAGCGGTCAGGGTTTTGGGAAGTGGCGAGGTGTTGGATCGGGTATTCCAAACCATCTTGCAAATTGTTCAGAGCCTGGACCTGAAAACCGCAGAAATCCATCGGGCGACTTCAGACCAGGACCATTGCGGCCAAGAGTTGAAAAAGAAGGTTGAAGAGGTCCGGAGCGATGCGGGGCAGAGTCTGCTTGGAGCCTCCCAGTTAGCGAATACCGCACCAGAGATTGCTTTCACCGCTGGGGAAATTCTCAGTCTGTCTGAGAGGCTCGCTAAAACGGCATCAATTTTCCAAGTTTGACCCGGACGTATCGGATCCAAGGCCTCAGTTACTGAACAAAAAATGCATGACATCGCCGTCTTGCACGATGTACTCCTTGCCTTCGGTGCGCATCTTGCCCACGTCCTTCGCGCCCTGCTCGCCCTTGTACTGGATGAAATCCTGATAGGCGATGACCTGGGCGCGAATGAAACCCTTCTCGAAATCCGTGTGGATGACACCGGCGGCCTGGGGAGCCGTGTCGCCCACGTGGATGGTCCAGGCACGGACTTCCTTCGGGCCAGCGGTGAAGTAGGTTTGCAGGCCCAACAGGCGGAAGGAGGCGTGGATGAGCACGTCCAGACCTGGTTCCTTCAGGCCGGCTTCTTCCAGGAACATGGGCCGCTCTTCGGGGGGCAACTCCTGGATCTCGGCTTCGAGCTTCGAGCAGATGGGAATCATGGGGCAGCTGCGTTCGGCCGCGATCCTGGTGAGCGCCGCGTAATGGATGTTCCCTTCCGGATTCCTGATGTCCGCTTCAGCGATGTTGCCCACCAACAGCATGGGCTTCAGGGTGATGAGGCCGTAGCTCTTGATGGCAAAAATCTCGTCCCGGTTCAGCCCCACGGTGCTGGCCCACTTGCCATCATTGAGGGCAGCGTAAACCCGCTCAAGGATCGCTACCAGCTGGGCTGCTTCCTTATTGACGCCCGACGACTTGGCCAGTTTGCGGTTGCGATCCAGGCCCTTCTCCACGCCTTCGAGATCCTTCAGCATCAGCTCTGTCTCGATGATGCCTAGATCGCGCTCGGGGTTGATGGTGCCTTCCACGTGGGTGATGTCGCCATCCTCGAAACAGCGCACCACCTGCACGATGGCATCGGTGTCGCGGATATTGGTGAGAAAGGCGTTGCCCAGACCCTCGCCCTTGCTCGCGCCCCGCACTAGGCCCGCGATGTCCACGAACTCCTGGGAGGCCGGGAGAATGCGTTGCGGTTTAACAATCGCCGCGAGATGGGCAAGCCGCTTATCGGGCACGTCCACCACGCCTGTGTTGGGTTCGATGGTGCAGAACGGGTAGTTGGCTGAAGCAGCTCCTGCGCTGGTGAGGGCATTGAACAAGGTGGACTTGCCCACATTGGGCAAACCGACGATGCCGCATTGAATTGCCATGAAGACCTCGCGAATCAAGTCCGGATAAAGAAATAGGGCAAAACTCCAGTGTCCCAAAGCATTGCCAGCTTGCAAAGCGGGGATTCTAAGAGCGTGTTTCAAAATATATTTTCGAGGAGTCCTTGCACAGAGGCGCGAGACGCCCTACGCTCCCCGGCGTACCCCATATTGTTTTGGCAGAAATTCCAGGCCGTTGCAGGAACCATCAGGAGGCAGGCATGATCGTCAAAGCGGAATGGCCAGGATATGTGATGGACATACTGGTCAAGCTTGGCCAAGAGGTGGAAGAAGAAGAGCCGCTCATGCTGCTGGAGGGCACTGACGCTGCCCACACGCCCTTCTACATCAACGCACCCGAAGCTGGGAAAGTGCGGGAACTGCTCATTGAGGAGGGTGATTTCGCCGCCGAAGACGATGACCTGGTGCTGCTGGGTGAAATCGAAGGCGATTGAAAACGGGGGCCGCCGGAGCCCTGCAATCTCTCTGCCAAGCTACAATCTCCTATTCAACGGAGGCAGGCATGGCGGTAATCCGCGCGGAGATGGCGGGAAAGGTTCTTGAAGTGCTGGTGTTCGAGGGCGATGTCGTTTCCGAAGACCAGGATCTAATCATCATAGAGTCCATGAAGATGCAGATTCCCGTGGGTTGTCCTGAGGAGGGCACGGTGGTGAAAGTTTTCGTGGTGCCCGAGCAGTTCGTAAATGAAGGCGATGCCATCGTCGAGCTTTCCTAGGGGTTGCTCGTT
>JANOLT010000388.1:0-2897 GCA_031419915.1 Holophagaceae bacterium | reverse complement strand
ATGAAATTGGCTTCAGGCCTCAGGCTGCAGGCTTCAGGCAAAGAATCGCATCGCATTGGATTGTGCTGTTGGTGATGCGAACCTGAAGCCTGTAGCCCGAAGCCTGAAGCCAGCGGGGGTCATGCAATCGCAAAATCAGGGTTGAATCGCTTCGAGCGTGATGAGGCCGGGAGTGCTGGCCTGAATGATCGCGGCCTGACGGGCGCTTCACCGCCAGCTGGGTGAGACTATTCCGAAGGCATCCAGAATTTCTTCGGCGGCGCGCAGGCCGTGGTCCTGGGCTTCTTCTATCAGAGCCAGGCCACTCAGATCCGTGTGGGCGAAATGGATGCCTTGATGGGGTTCCTTGGCTCGCCTCAGGACTTCGCTGAAAAGAAAATTGGGTCGGGGCTGAACCATGCCGTGACCCCATTGCACAATGTCCACTCGCGCGACGTGGCGATCCAGATCCGGGTGAGCCTTGCGGAGATCATCCAGCACAAGATTGACGCAGGTCTGCCAATCCATATCCTGCATCCGCTTGCGCGCCGCACGGTCATCCAGGTCCGTGAAAGGGTAGTAGTAGGTCCATACAGTGGGGCCGTGATCCCGGTAGGTCTGATGCGTGGCCACCACATAGCCCAGGCCCGCGCTATTTTTCAGCACGTTGTCCCAAGCCAGTGGCATACCTTCTTCCTTCGGTCGCTCCCGGAGCGAGATGTTGGCCACCAGCCATGGCGCCACATGGAAGGCGCTCACGCCTTCAGGGCGCTCGGCCCAAAGCGTCGGAATCACGTGTTGGGCCACATACTGTGGCCCCGCGAAAACCACACGCTTGGCCCTCCATCCCAAGGCGGTGGATTGCTTCGAATCAAAGCCACTCACATGGATGGCATTGGGTGAAACACGTAGGATTTGACTCACGGCGATGCCCGTGCGGATGCGGTCATGGCAAGCATTTTTGAGATGATTCACCAACGCGCCGTTGCCCTCGGGCCAGGTGATGATTGGGCGACTTTCCTCGCCGGGATTGAGTTTGCGGGCAGCGAAATAAAAGATGCCGGCCCAGGCGGAAGTGCTTTCCAGTCGTGTGCCGTAATCGTCCCGGCAGGCATAGTCCAGGAGCCAAAGCAGTCGCTCAGAGGTGAAGCCTTTGTTGTCCAGCCATTGCTTGAAGCTTTGATGATCCAGCGCCTGTGGTTCAGATGCGTCGCTGCATTTTGATCTCGGGATCGTGAAGGCCCGGCGCCCTTGTGGGTCGCGCCAGACCACCCAGAGATCCACTTCGGCGAAGAAATGTTTGTACTGCCGGTCATCTTCTTTCGACATCCCGGCGCGAAGATAAAGGCCCTCCCACCACTGCCCCGCTGCGAAGATGCGCTCCTCGGGAGCCCGTACCAATGCTTGTTCCGCGAATATAGGATCGCCATGTTCCGTGAAGGATTCCACGGCGCCGACCTCTTGGAGAAGGCGCACCAGGGCGCGGTTGTCGCGGTTGGGAGCCGGCACATAGTGGCCTCCCCAGGGGTAAGCGCTGATGCCGTTACGCCCGGAGCGCGAAGTTCCCCCCACCTGGGATTCCAACTCCAGAAGTAGATACTTCTTGAAGCCTTGGCCCTCGAATCGCCAGGCAGCACTCAGTCCCGCGATCCCACCGCCCACGATGATGACATCCACATCTTCAAAGGTCGTCGGCTGCGGCAACTGCACATCGCGAACCTTGTGGCCCAATTCCAGTGAAGGTCCCAGGATCTCACCGTCATAGTGGTTACGCCGTTTGAAGCGGTCGCAAGCAACTCCTACAAGCCCCAGAGCCGCGGTCCCGGCTGTGAATGTGCGCCGCCGCACTACGCCACCGGGGCGCGAAAAGGGGGGGCAAGTAGCTTGTTTATCAGGACCATCGTTTCCACTCGGTCGCGTAGAGATGCACCAGCATCTGGTTGTCCAGGCGATTGATGTCCGTGGGAAGCCGGTCCATGTCGCGCGGGAATGCGAACATGGCCACCAGCGTTCCATCCGTGAGGTAGCGCAAGTCCGGCAGCGTGGTTTTCGGCATCTCGAATGGCGCGGGTGAAGCCAGCACGAAGCCCCAAACGCCGAAGGAAGGAAGCGGCAAATTGTAGGGCCGCGTCATGAACCCAGAGGCTTCCACCGTCGCGTTGATGCACCAGAAAGATTTCCGGGCCATCAGGGGAGAGGTGCTTTGAATGGCTACGAGGCCATCGGGCGCGAGGGCCTTGCGAAGCAGTTTGTAGAAGCGTGTGGTGTAGAGCTTTCCAACGCTGTAGGTGTGGGGATCCGGGAAATCCATGAAGGCCAGATCGTAGGTCTCAAGCTGGCGCTGCTCGTTGAGCCAGACCATGGCGTCCTGGTTGACCACTTCCACGCGGTGATCCAGGAGCGCGCCCTTGTTCAGTTCCAGCATCAATGGCATCTGCGCGGCCAAGGTGGTCATGGCGGGATCAAGATCCACCAGGGTGACCTTTTCTACTCCGGGATGCTTGAGGATTTCGCGTACCGCAAGGCCGTCACCGCCTCCGCAGACCAGGATTCGTTTGGCTCCTGGTTTGAGTGAGAACGCAGGGTGGACCAGGGCCTCGTGATAACGGTATTCATCGGCGCTGGAAAACTGAAGTCCACCATTCAAGAAGAGCTGGAAACTGCCGCGACCGCGAGTGATGACAATGCGCTGGTAGTCAGTGTTCTTGGCGTAGACGATCTCATCGGCGTAGATTTCCTCCTCCACCATCAGCGTGAATCGTTGTGCGAAGACGAGGCCGGTTCCGAGCAGCAAGAGCACCGCCACGCAGCGAATGCGCAGCATCTGGCGGTTGCCTAGAAGTGGTTTCAGCAGATGCGTGGACCACAAACCCACCAATGCGTTCAACATGCCGAAAACGAGGCAGGTCCGCACGAGG
>JANOLT010000387.1:0-3703 GCA_031419915.1 Holophagaceae bacterium | reverse complement strand
TCTCCGGCAAGATGCGCAAGAACTTCATCCGCATCCTTCCGGGCGATCGGGTCCTCGTTGAGGTCACCCCTTACGATCTGTCCCGGGGCCGCATCATCTACCGTTTCAAATAACCAATCCGAGAGGTAACCCATGAAAGTTCGGCCCTCTGTCAAGAAGCTGTGCGAACACTGCAAAGTGGTCCGCCGTGAAGGCATCATCAGGATCATCTGCAAGAAGAACCCCAAGCACAAGCAGCGTCAGGGATAAGGAGTATCAATGGCACGTATCGCAGGCATTGACCTTCCCGTTGGTAAGCGCATCGAGATCGCGCTGACCTACATCTACGGGATCGGCCGCGCCAAGGCCCACACCATTCTCACCAAGGCCAAGGTGGAGTTCGGCACGAAGGTGCGGGATCTCACCGAGGACGAGGTGGGTCGAATCCGCAAGGTGATCACCACCGACGAAACTGTCGAAGGTGATCTCCGCAAGAACATCAGCCTGGACATCAAGCGGCTGATGGACATCGGGAGCTATCGTGGCTTGCGCCACCGCAAGGGCCTTCCAGTCCGCGGTCAGCGCACGCACACCAACGCGCGAACCCGCAAGGGCAAACGCAAGACCGTCGCCGGCAAAAAGAAGTAGAGCTTAAGGATCCGACATGGCTAAGACACAGACCCGGACCGCCGGCAAGAAGGTGGTCAAAAAGAAGGAAAAAAAGAACGTACCCCACGGTGTGGTGCATGTTCAGGCTTCCTTCAACAACACGATCATTTCGATTTCCGATCCCATGGGGAACATGCTCGCCTGGGCTTCCAGCGGGAACCAGAATTTCCGTGGCACCCGCAAGGGCACACCCTTCGCCGCCCAGGTGGCCGCAGGTGTGGCCGCAGAGGCCGCCAAGGAACACGGTATCCGCAGCGCCGATGTGCGCGTCAAGGGGCCCGGCGCAGGCCGTGAGAGCGCCATTCGCGCTATCAATGCCGCCGGTATTTCCGTGACCAGCATCCGCGACGTCACCCCCATTCCCCACAATGGTTGCCGCCCGCCCAAGCGGCGCCGCGTCTAATTAGAGGAGACATTCCATGGCTCGTTACAATGATGCCGTTTGCCGCCTCTGCCGCCGCGAAGGCATGAAACTCTACCTGAAGGGCGAACGCTGCTTCAAAGAGAAGTGTTCATTCGAGACCCGCAAGGGCAAGCTCCCCGGCCAGCACGGCGCAGGAAAATTAAAGAAACCCACCGGCTATGCCCTTCAGCTCCGCGAAAAGCAGAAAGTGAAGCGCATTTACGGTGTGCTCGAAAAGCAGTTCCGTCTTTATTTCGAAAAGTCCGACGCCAAAAAGGGCGTCACAGGCCACAACCTGCTGGGCTTCCTTGAGAGCCGTCTGGATAACGTCATCTACCGTCTGGGGCTCGCTCCCAGCCGAGCTGCCGCTCGTCAAATGGTCATGCACGGTCATGTCAGGGTGAATGGTAAGCGGGTGGATATTCCTTCTTTCCAGACCAAGACAGGCCATAGCATTGATCTCGGTGAGCGCGCGAAAGCCAATGAAGGCGTTAAGGCTACGGTGGAAACCGCTGTAGGCCGCGGCATCCCCAAATGGCTTACCCTCGACGGCGGCGCATTCATGGGCCAAGTAATCGCGTCTCCCACTCGGGAAGACATCACGCTTGACATCAACGAACAGTTGATTGTCGAGCTCTACAGCAAGTAAGGGAGAGGAATACATGCTGAACCTCAGCGATTTCCAGCGCCCACGTTTTGCCGAAGTCAATCAGGCCAGCCTGAGCGACACCTACGGTGAATTCGTGGCTTTTCCTTTCGAGCGTGGTTTTGCCACCACTGTCGGCCACGCCATGCGCCGGGTGTTGCTCAGCAGCATCCAGGGCGGCGCGGTCACACACCTGCGCATCAAGGGCGTGCAACACGAGTTCACAACCCTGCCAGGCGTGTGGGAAGACATCACTCACATCCTGCTCAACTTGAAGGAAGTTCCCTTCAAGGTCCACAGCAGCGAGCGACAGATCCTCACGCTCTCATCCAAGGGCGAAGGCATCGTCAAATCCGGCGCCATCCGCACCAACCAGAACGTGGATGTCGTCAATCCCGACATCCACATCGCCACCCTCGGTGAGGAAGGCGACCTGGAGTTGGAGATCGTCGTGGCCCTGAATCGTGGCTTCGTAACCGCGGACCGTAATCATGACGAAACCTTGGGCCTGGGCTTCATCCCCATGGATTCGAATCACAGCCCAGTGATCCGCGTGAACTACATCGTCGAGCCAGCCCGTGTGGGCCAGAGCACTGACTATGAAAAGCTCACGCTTCAGGTATGGACCAACGGCACCGTGTCCCCCAAGGATGCAGTGTCAGATGCGGCCCTTGTTCTGCGGGAACACTTTCTTGTGTTCGCAAGGCAGGATGAGGATTTTGCCGACATTGATATGTCCGCCCCGGTCATGTCTGGCGAGCAGGTCAATGCCTGGCTTGGCAAGTCCGTAGAAGAGCTGGAACTGTCGGTTCGCGCCAACAATTGCCTTCGTAACGCTTCAATCACAACCATCGGTGAATTGGTGCAACGCACCGAAGCCGAACTGATGAAGACCAAGAACTTCGGCAAAAAGTCGCTGCAAGAAATCAAGGACGAACTGGCCCGCATCGGTCTGTCCCTGGGTATGCGACTCGAGCAAGAAGTCTAAGGAGCCACCATGCGTCATAACGTCGCCGGCAAGCGCCTGGGCCGTCCCAGCAACCAGCGCAAAGCCCTCATGAAGAACCTCGCCATCGCCCTCATCACCCATGAGCGCATCGAGACCACCATTACAAAAGCCAAGGAGCTCCGCAAATTCGCGGAGCCCTTCATCACCCTCGGCAAGACCGACTCCGTGGCCAACCGCCGCCTGGCGATGTCCCGGCTCGGTAACAGGACCGCCGTGCAAAAACTCTTCAGCACCGAGTTCAAGGCGCGTTTTGACGCCCGTCCCGGCGGTTACACCCGCATCCTGAAAATGGACACCCGCCTGGGTGATGGCGCCGAGATGGCCCTCATCGAGCTCGTGGACTACACCCTGCCCGAAGCCGTCGAACCCGAAGGCGAGTAGGCAAACAGGAAAGACATGAAAAGCGCCCTCTCAGGAGGGCGCTTTTTTTATCTGTTGGACAACGATACTCAGATACTCAGTGGGCTCAATTGGCTCAGTGGGCGCCGTGGTCGTAGGTTGTGATGTCTCGATCTTTCGTTTCCTTCAGGAAAAGCGTACCTACCACTACGGTGACCAACGCAACGATGACTGGATACCAAAGACCATAGTAGATGTTTCCCTTGAGAGCGACCATCGCCGTAGCGGTGAGTGGCAGCATCCCACCGAACCAGCCATTGCCGATGTGGTACGGCAGTGACATGGAGGTGTAGCGGATTCGGGTTGGGAACAACTCAACCAGGAAAGCGGCAATGGGACCGTACACCATCGTCACGTAGATCAGGAAGATCCACAGGATCAGCAGGGTCATGGGATAGTTCACCTGCTTCGGGTCAGCGCCATTAATGGGGAAGCCCTGGTCGGTCAATGCCTTCGTCATGGCCGCCGCATTCAGCCCCTCGATCGTGGTCGTTCCAATGTAAGTCACCACAGTCTTGCCAGGCACAGCCGGGATCTTGTTGAAGCTGAGACCATTCTTGGCGAAGAAATCGTTCACGCGATCCACGTCCGAATACTT
>JANOLT010000386.1:0-2299 GCA_031419915.1 Holophagaceae bacterium | reverse complement strand
CGCGAGATCCCATAGGGGCACTTCGCCCAGGTCGCCTTGGCCATCGCCCAGCACCACCAGCCAGGTGTGCATATCGGGCCTGGAGCTGTCGTAGGCATGGGCGCCTTTGCGTCCCAATTTTTCAGCGATTGTCGCGGGACCTGTTGCATTTGAAAGCCAGGTCCCTGTGGGCGCCTGCACGATGAGATCGCCCACACGGTCGTTACCCGCGAGGTGGTAATCCGCAGGGAGTTCAGTCCGTTCCCAAACTTGGAGCCCTGCGGCTTTGAGACGTTTCTTGGCCACCTGGATGCGCCCAGGCTTTGTGTAGACGTAGGCGCTGCCTCCATGGGCGATGATGCGAGTGAAACAGCCTTTCAACAATGAAGGCAGATGAACTCGAGTGCGCATGGTGGCCATGCCGTGATCCGCCGCAAGTACCACTCGCAGACCCGGATGCCCAGCCATCATGCGTTCCAGCCAGGGTGCGACTTCCGCATCCGTGCGCTTGAGTTTTCGAGCCGTTTCAGGGGAGCTGGGACCTTGGGTGTGCCCTTCTTCATCCACGCCTGAAAAGTAGGCCATCACGAGATCGGCGCCGTCTTTAAGCGACGCTTCACTGAAGGCCATGGCATGGCTATCGGCGCGCCCTGACTTGTAGTTCTCCATGCGCCACGGCAGTACCCCCTCCCAGGGACCTGTGGCGCAGGGCCAGTGGTAGACGGCGGTCTTCACACCACTGCGGGTAGCGGCCACCCACAAGGGTTCCCGTTGGAGAAGGGCCGCATCAGAGGTGTAAGGGATGAATCCTCGCTCAGCGTCCATGAAGGAATTGGATACGATGCCATGGTGTTCAGGCCAGCAGCCCGTGGCCAGCGTGGCATGCCCGTTGAAGGTGGTGGAAGGGAAGGGGGGCAGACCCTCGCCGCGTTTACCTGCCTGCGCCAGGCTCCAAAGACGCGGCATGGTCTTGGCGGTGAAAGATTGAGCCCCCAGGCCATCAAAGCTAAGGAAAAGCACCGGCGGCGGTGCTGCCGCGGCCAGCCAGACACCCATCAAGAAGGAGAGCAGGAACTTCCATCGCATGGGGACAGTGTGGACCAGTGCCTGCGTTAGAGTGGAAGGATGAGTTCACACAAACCCTATCCCATCATTCGTCTAAAGCCTGGCAAGGAGGCTCTCCTCGGCAAACTGCACCCCTGGATCTATTCCGGGGCACTGGAAACCAAGCCAGAGTCCCGGCTGGTGCGCATCGCGGATCATTCGGGCAACGTGCTGGCCACTGGCACCGCGAGTGCTTCAAATACGCTTACTGTGCGCGTCTTCCGCCACGAGGACGCACCGTTGGACGAAGCCTTTTTCACTGATCGGTTCGAAGCTGCGTTGCGCTTGCGCATGGATTTAGGCCTGATGAATCCCGAGGGAGCCTGTCGGTTGATTTTCGGTGAAGGGGATCTGCTGCCGGGCTTCGTGGTGGATCGCTATGCTCATGCCCTGGTCATCCAGGTGGGCACCGCAGGCCTGGAGGCGCTACGGGAAGTCTGGTGGCCGGTGCTCGTGGCGTTCGGTAAGCAGATCGGCTGCACGGTCTTCGTGGAACGCAGTCAGGCGGGCCGGAAAGAAGAAGGCCTGGATGTGGTGAATCGCCTGCTGAAGGGTTCATTGGCCGGTCCAATCACCATCCAGGAAGGCAAGGCCAAGTTCACCGTGGATCTGCTGAAAGGCCAGAAAACAGGTCTCTTCCTGGATCAGCGGGAACATCGCCTGACTCTGGGTGGCGTCTCGAAAGATTGCAGTGTCCTGAATACCTTCGGTTACACCGGCGGGTTTTCCATCCATGCGGGCCTTGGTGGCGCAACTCAAGTCGTCACCTTGGACGCCAGTGCCGCGGCCCTGGATCAATGCGAAAAAGATTGGGAAGCCAATGGATTGGATCCTGCGCGACACACGCGATTGGAAGGCGACGCCTTCGACCTGATGCGCGAACTTCAGGCTGAATCATTTGATCGTGTGATCGTTGATCCTCCGGCTTTCGCCAAGCAGCGCAAGGACGTGGAGAAGGCTTTCAAGGCCTATAAGGATGTATTCCGTCTGGGAGCCCGTGCCACCGCCAGGGGCGGCATGCTTTGGTGCTTCTCATGCAGCCAGCATCTGGACCGGATTCGATTTCAGGAAGCCGTGTGGACGGCGATGCTGGAGGCCGGCCGCGAGGCTCAAGTATTGGGACATCTCGGCCAGCCCCCGGACCATCCCTACGCATTGAATCATCCTGAAGGGTTCTATCTGAAGGGATTGTGGCTGCGGGTTCTCTAACCTCATT
>JANOLT010000385.1:0-4619 GCA_031419915.1 Holophagaceae bacterium | reverse complement strand
AGCCTGGAGCCAGTTTCATCCCGACCAAATGCAGAAGCCGTGGAGATGTCCGAGCGCACCCCCCGCATCGAACCCGATCACGCGCAGGTCTACGGGGGCCTATGAACTCCGCTTTCTGATCAGTTGCCCACAGGCCCCCGCCACATCCTGACCCCGTGAGCGGCGCACGCTGACGGTGAGACCGGCTTTGGACAGGATCTGGCAGAGTTGGCTGATGCGATCTTCAGAGGGTGGCTCATAGCCTGATCCCTCGTGCGGGTTGAAAGGAATCAGGTTGATCTTAGAAGGGAACGCTTTAGCGAAGCGGGCCAGGCGGCGACCGTCTTCCAGGCTGTCGGTCACGCCAGCGAGCAGCACGTATTCCAGCGTGACACGCTCCTTTTTTTCGAACGGGAATCGGGTCAGCACATCGGCCAAAGCCGCGAGATTCCATACACGATTCACGGGCATGATGCGCGAGCGGTATTCATCGGTCGTGGCATTAATGCTCAAGGCCAGCCGCGGCCGTTTCGCGTAGGTGGCCATGCGTTCAATGCCGCTTACGAGGCCTGAAGTGGAGACCGTGATGCGCCGGGGTGAAAGCCCCAGCCCGCCCGCATCTGTGAGTATGCGAAAGGCTTTCATCACATTGTCCAGGTTGTGCAACGGTTCGCCCATGCCCATGAAAACAAGGTTCACGGGGCCATCCCCCGAATGTCCGTGGGCATTGAGCATGGCCACCACTTGGCCAACGATTTCACCCGCAGAAAGATTCCGCACGATGCCCATCAAGCCCGTGGCGCAGAAGGTGCAGCCCATGGCGCAGCCTACTTGGCTGGAGAGACACAGCGTGGTGCGCTTTCCATAAGGCATGTGGACGCCCTCTACCTGCTTGCCATCGGAAAGGCGAAAGGCGTGTTTGGTGGAGCCGTCATCGCTGGCAATGGTTTCGGTAATTTCGGGCCAGCGCAAATCCGTGGCTGCTTCCAGTTTTTTTTGAAGGGCATTCGAGAGATTCGTGAACTGATTCCAGCTTGTGAAGCGATGCCGATGCAGCCCCTCGAAGATTTGATCTCCCCGAAAAGCGGGTTCGCCGAATGTCTCGATCCAAGCGCGAAGCCCTTCCCGTTCCAACTCCGTGGGACGAGCTTGGGCAAGAGGAAGCTCGGGAGCGGGGCTGTCCCAGGCCTGAGCTTCGGGTGCCCCGCCAGAAGTCACGATCAATCCAGCGCGATGCGAAAGGTCCGCAGCAGGGCTTCATCTTCACGTGAAAATTGTGCTGAAAACCCCGGTGCAAGGGACGCGTGGCCAGGGTGGCCAGCATCATCGTCCTTGGCAAAATGTGGCGTCACCATGGCTTCAAGCGAAAGAGAAAGATCGAATCCAGCCGCTTGAATGCGCGTCGTCAGTTCTCGGCAGCGGTCATTCAACACCATGGCGCTGACCAAGGCTTCACCCAATTCATCCACGAGACCGCGCAGTTCTTCCGGAATGTCCATGGCGCCCTCCCTCCATCATTGTAAACCGGGAGGTGGCCGAAGCAGGCTTACGCCATCCCGAACCATGTCTTGATCTGTTTGAGCCAGACTTCCCGCAATTGGGATTTACGTTCCGCCGTGTCGAGTGCGTCGCTTTCCTTGGCCCGGGCTTCCATCAGATCCACCAAGTGATGCACCAAGTCAGGCTCACGCTTAAGGCAGGCTTCGAAGGCAGCCTTGGGAACCTCCAGAATCTCGCAGGCTGTCTCAGTCACCACCGTGGCATTGCGTGGAGCACCCGTGAGCAGGCTGGCCTCGCCGAACCAGGCGCCAGGGCCCAAGGTGGCAATGGTGTCCCAGAAAATGCCATTGTAGGGCTCCATGCGCTCGGCCACTTTCACCACGATCAACGAGCCACTCACCACCGCGAAAATGGAATGCCCAGAATCACCCTCGCGGATGACACCTTCACCAGGACCTAATCGCCGCAGCAGGACGCTGGGTCGGAGATCCTCGGACAGGCGGGATGGCACTTGCAGGAGAGCCACCAGATCTTGCATTTGGGCTTCGGTGGGATGCGTTTCAGGGGCACGCGTGGAAGTGGGTCCGTGGGGACCCAGCAATGGGAAGCCTTCGCGCGGAAGCACGGAAGTAGCGATGCGTGTGGCCAGGTAAAGCGAATTTCGGCTGTCCCGCCAGCCAAGGGTCCAATAACGGCATTCGAGCACGGCCCCACCCTGGTCGGAACCACACACCACCACCTCGGGTGGGTGATAGCTGAAGTGGGGAATGCCCGACAAGGCCGTGGTGAGCTTTTCGATGGCTACATGGAGATCGGCATTCGGCACGACCACGAGCTTGAAGGCACGCTTATGAAGCCCCGTGGGCGCGTACAAATTCGTAACGATGGATTGGGCGATCAGACGATTTGGGATGATGTCCATGTCACCGAAATCGTTCTTCATTTGGACTGTGCGCCACGTGATGCACACCACCTGACCCACGAATGTTTCCCGCCCCGGCCCACCACGCCAGGGGCCGGTGACCTCGATCCAATCACCTTCCTGGAAAGCCGGATCCATATGCAGGGAGATCCCCGCGAACAGGTTTCCGAGGGTCTCTTGCAGGGAAAGACCCACAATGGCCGCGGCGATGGCGCCGGTTCCCAGTAGCTGCGTGAGACTGACGCCCACCACTTCCTTAAGCACTCCACCGAGCACAAAGCCGTAGAGCGAAAGCACCAGTAGATCGCGTGCAAAGCCTGGAGTTGCCGTCTTGCGCTCTCTCAGTAGGGGATCAATCAGCAGAAACGTTACAAGGCGCACCGACAGGAATGCCACGCCGATCCAGAACACGATTCGTGTGCCGCTTAGCCACGCTGGATGGAGGGTGGCACTCATGCGCGGCACCAGGAACGCGCCGACGGTGATAATCAATAGCAAAAGCACCCAAGCCACGGTGCGGCGGGTACCACTTACACGAACTCTCAGATCCCTGAACATGAAACGAGTGTGCGCCAAGCCGCATCAGACGTTCAAGCCCAGGATTGACGAAAGGCTTCCACCACGCGGATGGGCTCGGGCGCATCCATGAGCGCACGTATGAGCGCGATGCCATCGAGCCTCGGATGGCGAAGCGTGGCCGAATTCGTGGGGGAGATGCCACCCAAAGCCAGGATGCGCGGCCCCGCGGGGATTCCATCCAACACCCGATGAAGCCGCTCCACGCCCCAGGGTTCGCCCTTTTCTGGGACCGAATAGATAGGCCCCAGCAGCAGTTGCCGGCATTCAGCCCTGGAAGGGATCTGATCCTCCGAATGGACGGGACGGGAAAGCGGAAGCAGGTCGGATGGAACCTCTGGGTAGACCTCCGGCGCGTGCAGCCCGCAGCCCGCCGCCAGCGCCACGTCCAGACGCCCATTCACCCACAATTCCACTTGCGGCGCGAGATTTTGCACTTGCCGAACCAGCTCCAGCAGAGCCCGTGCCTCCAGCTGCCTTTCGCGGAGCATCAGGCCATCTATGCCTGAATCGAGAATAGCCTTCAAACGAGCCTTGTCGAATCCGCGACCGGGGCTGATGGCGAGAATGAACATGGATGAAGTTTAGCCGTCAGTCCAGTTCCTCGCTCGGGCAACAGCCCGCGGCTTCGACGCGAACCTGGGAATCGGCGAAGTATTTCTTCTGGATCCAAAGCGCCACGCCCACCAGCCCGATCAACACGGGCACCTCCACCAGCGGCCCGATGACCGCCGCGAAGGCCGCGCCATGCGCGATGCCGAAGGTGGCCACGGCCACGGCGATGGCCAGTTCGAAATTGTTGGAGGCCGCGGTGAAGCTGAGCGTGGCGCTCTGGGGATAGGTCGCCCCAGCCTTCTTAGACATCCAGAAGCTCACCAGGAACATCAGCACGAAGTAGATCAACAACGGCAGGGCGATGCGGAGCACGTCCAGCGGCAGCTTCACGATGGCATCACCCTTGAGGCTGAACATGACGATGATGGTGAAGAGCAGCGCTAGAAGCGTGATGGGACTGATCTTCGGCACGAAGACGCGGTGATACCACTCCAGGCCTTTGAGTTTGCCAAGGCTGAACCGCGTGAGGAAACCCGCCGCGAAGGGCACGCCCAGGTAGAGCCCCACGCTCTTGGCGATGTCCAGGATCGTGATGTTCACCACCGCGCCGGGCAGGCCCAGCTTCGCGGGGAGCACGGTGATGAAGAACCAGGCGTAGACACTGAAGAAAAGCACCTGGAAGATGGAGTTGAAAGCGACCAGTCCCGCGCAGTATTCCGTATCGCCCTTGGCCAGGTCGTTCCACACGATGACCATGGCGATGCAGCGGGCCAGGCCGATAAGAATGAGCCCGATCATGTATTCGGGCCTGTCCCGCAGAAACAGCACCGCCAGTCCGAACATCAGCAACGGCCCGATGACCCAGTTCTGCAAGAGGGACAGACCAAGTACTTTCTTGTTGCGGAAGACGAGGTGCAGCTCTTCATAGCGCACTTTCGCCAGGGGCGGATACATCATCAAAATCAGGCCCACTGCCAGGGGAACCGACGTGGTGCCCACGTTCCAGGCGTTGATTATTTTGTTGAATCCAGGCATCCCATAACCCAGTAAGACTCCAAGCCCCATGGCGAGGAAAATCCACAGCGTC
>JANOLT010000384.1:0-3157 GCA_031419915.1 Holophagaceae bacterium | reverse complement strand
GAAACACCGGATGAATCTGGACAGGGGCCGGACTATCTCAACACGGTGGCTTTGCTGACGACGGATATCGAGGACCCGCGCCGCCTGCTGGAAGCCCTGTTGCGCATCGAATTGCGCTGCGGCCGCGACCGCGGCCAGGGCCGGAACGCGCCGCGCACGCTGGATCTGGATCTCATCGCAGTGAGTGGGCAAACGGGAAATTGGACCTGGGAAACCCCGGAAGATTTGGTGATGCTGGGTCCCGAATTGCGCCTGGAACTACCCCACCCACGCGCCTTCTCCCGCCCCTTCGTGCTGGAGCCCTGGCGGGCGCTCACGGATGCGGACGAATGCGGTGGTGTGATCCCGAGCAGTTCTAGTCCATGAGGATGTAAAACTGGAACCGCGAAATACGCCAATGAACGCGAAAAACAAGTGGTTAATATTTCGCGCAATTTCGCGGTTCCAGGTTTTATCCTTAAATTTCAGAACCCATCCTCATCCCCACCGCTCCCCATCGAAATCACGGACTGCGAAAGCAGCATGAAGACTGGGCGCAGAAACAGCGTGGAAGCCACGAAGAGCAGGGACTGGAAGAGGACGTGGATCGGCAATTCGCGGATGGGTTCGAATACCCATAGCGCCGTGATGATGAGCGCCAGAAAAATGCCGATAAGGTGCAACGTGGTCAGTTGGGCGTTGGAACATCCGAAGCGCTTTTGAATGTCCTCTTCGGAATCCCCGATCCAGGGAAATTTCGCGAAGAAGGCCCAGTAGCGGGACCAGATGGTGGGTGCCTGTTTATCATTCGGGGGCTTACTTTCCGGCATCGGCTTTCGTCCACTTCTCGGCCCAACCCAGCACGGCTTTGTGCCATGCCTGGCTGTTCTGCGGCTTCAACACCCAGTGGCCTTCGTCGGGCCATACCAGGAATTCGCTCGGCACGTGGCGCAGTTGAAGGGTCTGGTAGAGCTGGATGCCCTCGGTGAAGGGCACGCGATAGTCCAGCTCGCCGTGCGAAACGAGCATGGGTTTCTTGAAATTCTGGGCGGCGTTATGGGGACTCATGCGCTGCCAGAGGGCCTTGGTTTGCGGGCTCTCCCAGGGCCAGCCCATGAATTCCCAGCGCGGGAACCACAGTTCTTCGGTGGCCAGCTGCATGGACTCGGTGTTGTAGATGCCCGCGTGGCTGATGAAGGCCGCAAAGCGATCGGCGTAGTGGCCCGCCATCCAGTTCACCGCGTAACCGCCGTAGCTGGCGCCCGCGGCCACCACACGCTTGGGGTCGGCATTGGGCACTTGCTTCAACGCGGCGTCCAGGCCATTCATGATGTCTTTCATCACCAAGCCATTCCAATCGCCGCTGATCTCATCGGTGAATTTTTGGCCGTAGCCGGTGGAGCCGCGGGGATTCACCTCCACCACCACAAAGCCTGCGCCAGCCCACAGCTGTGGATTCCAGCGATGGCTCCAGGAGTCGCTCCAGGCCCCTTGAGGCCCGCCGTGGATCAGGTAGATCACGGGGTAGCTCTTGGCGGGATCGAAGGCCACGGGCTTGATGATGAAACCCTGCACCTGAGGCGCCTTGCCATTCTTCCCCGCGCCACCTTTGAACCAGAAAGATACAGGAGGATTGAGGCCCATCTCCGCGGCCAATGCCTCGTTGTGATGGGTGAATCGGGTCGCCTTGCCGGACTTGAGATCCACGGTGTAGACATCCATCGGCGCGGTGGTGCTGCTCATTTGGGCCAACACTTTTTCTTCGCCGGGCATTAGGGCCAGAGTGTCCACATGAAGGCCCTGGCTGATGCGGCGTGCTTTGGCATCGCCGAAGGGTGCCCAGGAATAGAGTTCCACGTGGCCCTTCTCCTCGGCGGTGAAGAGAATCTCACTGCCCTTCCATGAAAAGTTTCCAGCGCTGAGATCAATGTCCTTGGTGCTCTTCACAACTTTTCCCGAGGCGCGGTCCATGACCCACATTTGGAATTTGTCAGCTTCGAAGCCTGGCCGCACCTGAGCGCGCCACGCCAGGTACTTGCCGTCCGGCGAATAGCGCGGCGTCGTGTCCATGGCGGGATTCTGGCTGATGACTTTCGGCACGCCGCCCACCAGATCCACTTCAAAGATCTCGCCATTGGTGCTGATGGCCTGATCCTGCTGGGGATTGGCGCCGAAAGCGATGGACTTGGAATCCGGCGACCAGGCGTATTCGTCGCCGCTGGCGACATCCGCGAAATTGGGCACATCAAACCCGAAACCTACGGTGAGGTCTCTCGGGAATTCCGTGGGAGCCGGTGGCGCGTCCGCCCGCACCACGAAGAGATGCTGCTTTTGCATGGGATCGAACCACTCGGTCCAGCGGCGGAACATCAGCGTGTCGTAATGGCGCAGACTAGTCTTCGAATTCTTTTTTGTGGAGAGGTATTTAGCGTTCTCATCCCAGTTGCCTGAAGGGACGGTGGCAGAAGTGAAGGCGATCCACTTTCCATCGGGGCTCCAGGACGCGCCGCTGGCGCCGCTCGGCACTGTCGTAAGCTGGCGACGGCTCTTGCCCGGGAAGTCCTGGATCCACAGCTGGCCGCCCATCTCGAAACAGATCTGGGTGCCGTCGGGGCTGAAGCGGGGGTGGGATTGAGAGCCTTCTCCCAGGTCGAGGGGCACAGGCTCCTTCATCCCAGGCGCACCCTCCCGGCCTGCGCGCTGGAGCCAGATACGGGTGGTGACTTTGTTGGCTTCCAGGTCCACGGTGCCCACTTGGTAGGCCACGTCGCCCGCCACCGACACCTGCGGATCCGCCACCCGCTTCACCCTGAATAGATCCGCCACCTGCATGGGCCGCTGGGCAAAGGCAAGGGCCGGGGACAGGGCCAGAAGCGCGGCAAGGGGTGTAAGGAGAAAACGCATGGGGTCTCCGAAATGAATCCTTGAATGATACCGGGCGGGCTCGAAGGCCCGCCCGTTCATCGTTTTTATTCGCGACTTTTCGCGTTCATTCGCGGTTAAAACTCTTTCAAGATATATCTCGCGATGACGGTCAGCTGGATTTCGCTGGTGCCTTCGCCGATGGTGCAGAGCTTCACGTCGCGATAGTACTTTTCCACAGGGTAATCCTTGATGTAGCCGTAGCCGCCATGGATCTGCACGGCTTCGTCGGCCACTTTGCAGGCGATTTCAGAAC
>JANOLT010000383.1:0-1581 GCA_031419915.1 Holophagaceae bacterium | reverse complement strand
CCAGGCGAAAATGACACCCGTCCACTCGCTCCTCGCAACTACTCCCGACCCGCCCTACTACGCCGTGATCTTTTCGAGCCTTCGCACGGAAGGCGACGATGGTTATGGCCGAATGGCGGAGCGCATGGTCGAACTGGCGGTCCAGCAGCCGGGCTTCCTTGGGGTGGAGAGCGCACGGGATGCCAGTGGCCTCGGCATCACCGTGAGCTACTGGAAGGACGAGGATTCCATTCAGGCCTGGAAGGCCCACCTGGAACACGCCGTGGCCCAGCGCCTCGGAAAGGAAAAATGGTACGCGGCCTATTCCATGCGCGTCGCCAAGGTGGAACGCGCCATCACCAACACAGCAACAACTGATTCAAAGGATTGAAGGGATCAAAGCCATGCCCCTGCTCGCCTACCTCACTTGCGCGATCGTGTGGGGCTCCACCTACTTCGCCATCGCCCTGGGCCTGGAATCCTTCACCCCTTATGGCATGGTGGCTGCGCGGTTCACGGTGGGCGGCATCTTAGCGCTGGGTCTTGGCTTTCTTCGAAAAGAACCGCCCCTTCGAAAGTCCGACTGGCCTCACCTGATTCTGGTGGGAGCATTGCTGCTGGCCGGTTCCAATGCTCTTGTGAGCTGGGCTGAACTACACGTCAGCAGCGGAATGGCGGCCATCATCTGCGCCATGGTGCCCGTGTTTCTGGCCCTGTTCAGCGGCGAAAGCATCGGCGCGCGCACGTGGGCGGGTTTGCTGCTCGGGCTCATCGGAGTGGGCGTGTTGGCGAACCCCCTGGCGGGCAAGATTCATCTTGGTGGCGTGGGCGCGCTGCTGCTGGCGACGATGATCTGGTCCTTCGGAACGCTCCACGGCAAGCACCACATTCATGGCACCTCGTACATGAAACAGGTTGGCGCGCAGATGCTGACCGCGGCCTTCATCGGCCATGTTATCGCGCCCTTGAGCGGCGGCTATCTGCATCACGACCTCACACTGAATGCCGCCCTGGCGGTGGGTTATCTCGCCCTCTTTGGATCGCTTTTGGCCTTCACCGCCTACATCTACCTGGCCCGCGTGTGGAGCCCGGCAAAGATGGGCACCTACACCTACATCAACCCAGTGGTGGCGCTGTTGCTGGGGGGCATCTTCCTGCACGAGCCCTTTGGGTTGCGAATGGCGATGGGATTGATCGTGATCCTGGCGGGCATCGCGCTGGTGCAATTGAAGCCCGCAGGATCGCGCAAGGGGATGAAAGAAATCTCCATCTGATGGGAAAGTATTCCAGGTGCGGTGGAACCCATGGTTAGGCTTTGGGTGGAAGGCCTCCCATAAGGACTCCCGGGTTGAGCTCAGTAACCGCTTCCCCCACTCCCGCTCCCGCCGCCTCCACTGATAGCTCCAATCTGGCCCCGGATCTCCCCACCAGGGTAGGCGGCGCTGTGGGCGTTGAAGTAGAGGTTGCCGGCGCGCAGGCTGGTGAACTGGGCGTCCGTCAGGATGCTGCCAGCGGGCACCACCCACACCCCTGCTCCGCCGGACACCAGGGGCACGATGACGGCCCCGGCGATCCCCGCGGCCGCTTCATGGATGTGGGAGG
>JANOLT010000382.1:0-10562 GCA_031419915.1 Holophagaceae bacterium | reverse complement strand
CGTTGGAGCAAAATAACATTTGTCATTTCTATGACGGACCGGCATAGAGGCTCCAACTCTGCGAACGTAGTGAGCAGGAGGGCGCCCTGCGCCCGATAGCTGGAGGGGCCGTAACGAACCAACCAGAAAAGCACTGGTTATTTCGTAACGGACCCTAACATGGGCGATGTACAAACATTTTAGGACCATGGAGGTAAGGAAATGGACGATCCACTGATTTGGCACCGACTCCAATTCGCTTTCACCATCATATTTCACTATTTGTTTCCTCAGCTCACCATGGGCTTGGCCCTTCTGATCGTGTGGCTCAAGTGGCGGGGTTTGAAGACTGGCGAATCAAGATACAACGATGCAGCGAGATTCTGGATCCGCATCTTCGGGATCAACTTCGCGATGGGCGTGGTGACGGGCATTCCCATGGAATTCCAGTTCGGCACGAACTGGGCGCGCTTTTCCGAATTTTCCGGCGGAGTGATCGGTCAAACGCTGGGCATGGAAGGTCTCTTTGCCTTCTTTCTTGAAAGCAGTTTCCTGAGCCTGCTCATCTGGGGGGAGAAAAGACTTGGCCCTAAATGGCACTTCTTCGCGGCTCTCGCCCTGTGGTTTGGCAGTTGGCTCAGCGGCTACTTCATCGTCGCCACCAACGCTTTCATGCAGCATCCCGTAGGCTACACCGTGGGCAGCAACGGCTCCCTGCAGTTGGCAAGTTTTTGGACCTTTATATTGAATCCATGGGCCATCGTGCAATACCTCCACGTCATGGCGGCGACAATGGTGACGGCTTCTTTTGTCATGGCCGCTGTGGGAGCCTACTGGAAACTGAAAGGATTGTATGAAGAGCAAGCCCGCATCAACCTTCGCACGGGTGTGGTGGTGGGGCTTGTTTTCAGCGTACTGGTGGCCTTTCCCACCGGTGACATGCAGGGCAAGCTTGTTGCGAAACATAAGCCCGTGGCCCTGGCCGCCATGGAGGGGCGCTTTGAATCCGGACCTTTTGCAGAAATCAACATAATAGGCCAACCCAATGTGGCCGCGCGAAAACTCGACAATCCCGTGCGCATTCCCGGCGTATTGAGCTTCATCGCCTATGGTTCGTTTTCAAAAAACGTGAAAGGACTCAACGATTTCCCACAGGATCAATGGCCCACCAATATCGAACTGCTCTACTACGCCTTTCACATCATGGTGGGCCTGGGCACAATCTTCATCGCGCTCATGGGGCTTTCCACCTTGATGCTCTGGAGGGGAAAGCTCTTCATCGCACGCCCCCTTCTCTGGGTGCTGATGCTGGCATTCCCATTTCCCTACATCGCCACAACCACTGGCTGGATGACGACCGAACTGGGGCGCCAGCCTTGGCTCATATACGGCCTGATGCGCACGGCTGAAGGCAGCTCGGCCACCGTGCACGGTGGGTCAGTCGTATTTACCCTCATCGGTTTCGCAGGGCTCTATTTCGTGCTGGGCCTGCTGTTCTTCTTCCTGATCGGAAGAGAGATCGCCCACGGACCTACACCACTCCATAACAAAGAGGTGGCCCATGATTGAGTTGAACTTGCTGAACTCTCTATGGTTCTGGATCGTGTCGGTGATGGTTGCCATCTATGTCGTAATGGACGGCTTCGATTTCGGCGCCGGCATCCTGCACCTGTTTGTGGCGAAAACCAACGAGGAGCGACGCCAGGTGCTTGCGGCCATCGGTCCTCTTTGGGATGGCAACGAAGTGTGGCTGCTCGCAGGCGGAGGCGCGCTGTTCTTGGCCTTTCCCAAGGTTTTGGCCTCTGGTTTCTCGGGCTTTTACATGGCCATGTGGCTGGTGGTCTGGAGCCTGATGCTGCGCGGTATCTCCATTGAATTCCGTTCCCACGTGAAGGACATACTGTGGCGATCCTTTTGGGATACCGCCTTTGCTGCCGTCAGCATCGCGCTGCCAGTCCTCCTGGGCGCGGCGCTGGGCAATGTGCTGCGTGGTGTGCCGCTGGACGCGAACGGCTATTTCGAATTACCTCTGTTTACATCATTCAGAACCACGAATCCCGTCGGCATCCTGGACTGGTACACGGTGCTGGTGGGCGTCTTCGCGTTGGTAACGATCACCGCTCATGGCGCGCTCTTTCTAGCCTGGAAGACCGAAGGCCCCGTGCATGATCGCAGCGTGGCGCTTTCGACCACTCTATGGAGATCCGTAGCGGTGCTGTGGGTGATCGTTGGTATCGCAACCTATACCGTGAATCCTGACGTCTGGCTGGCCCTGCCTCATCGCCCCCTGGGTTTACTCTTCACCGTCGTAGCCCTTGGCGGTCTGACCTTCGCGTTTTACGGTCAGAAGCAAAAGCGTTACCTGCGAGCCTTTCTGGGATCCGGTACCTTCATCCTGGGCCTGCTGGCGGCAACCGCCGCTTGTGTCTACCCGGTGATGCTCCGTTCCAGCTTGGATCGAGTCCAGGATCTGACGGCCCTCAATTCCAGCGTTGCCGCACACGGCCTTGCCACGGGCCTGAAGTGGTGGATCCTCGGTTTCCCCATTGCCATCGGTTATATCGTTTTGCTCTTTCGCATTCATCGCGGGAAAGTGTCCGCCGCCGCCGAAGGAGAGGGGTATTGAGGTGCTGAGGTGTGAGGTCGTGAGGGATGAGGTTCAAGAGAGATCGCGCCACCTCACTGCTCGTACCTCGTACCTATTGGGCGCTATCCTCGAACCATGAACGCGAAGATCGGCATTCTCACCATCTCGGATCGCGCCAGCACAGGCGTCTATGAAGACCTGTCGGGCCCCGCCATCCGGGACACGATGAAGGCCTATCTGCGATCGCTCTGGGAGGAGATCTACCGGGTGATCCCCGACGAGCAGCCCATCATCGAGGCCACCTTGAAGACGCTCTGCGATGAGGAGGGCTGCTGCCTGGTCCTTACCACCGGCGGCACGGGCCCGGCCAAACGCGACGTCACGCCCGAGGCCACCGCCGCGGTCTGCGATAAGGTACTGGATGGCTTCGGTGAGCAGATGCGTGCGGTATCGCTGAAATTCGTGCCCACGGCCATCCTCTCCCGTCAGATGGCGGGCATCCGCGGACAAAGCCTCATCATCAATCTGCCGGGCAAGCCCAAATCCATCCGCGAATGCCTGGATGCCGTCTTTCCCGCCGTGCCCTACTGCATTGATCTCATCGGGGGGCCATACCTGGAAACCAACGAGGAAGTTTTAAAGGCATTCAGGCCAAAGCTGTAATTCGTCCAAGCCCCAACCCCAACAGGAGACCTTATGTCAGAGAAATCACCCCAGACCTATGCAAACCATCGCCGCCTGGACCCTTTCTACCATTTCCTGATCTTCGGCTTCCTGGCGGCCAACGCTGTGATTTCGGTATGGGCGCTCATCCGCATGTTCAAGAGCCAGTTCTGCAATTTCACCACGATCTGGAGTGTGGTGATGGCGGTGGCCTTCCTTCTCCTTTACTTCAAGCTGCGCCTTTACGCCCTTCATAACCAGGACCGCCTGATCCGGCTTGAGGAACAGCTGCGGATGAAAATCCTGCTGCCAGCCACACTCGCGACCCGTGCCATGGGGCTGAAGCCGAGCCAGTACGTGGCCTTGCGCTTTGCGAGTGATGAAGAATTGCCGGGCCTCGTGCAGCAGACCCTTGACGAGGATCTGCAGAACGAACAGATCAAGAAGCGCATCAAGACCTGGAGAGCCGACACCTTCAGGGTGTAGATGCCTGGATTCGATTCCACATCCCAACGATCTTCGCTACCACTTCATCCAACGTCAGGTTGCTGGAATCCAGTTCCACGGCGTCATCGGCTTTGCGGAGCGGCGCCACGGCGCGGGTTGAATCCGCATGATCGCGGCGCTGGATATCGGCTGCGACTTCATCCAACGTCATGGCATTGCCCTTGGCCTCCTGCTCCATAAAACGGCGCTGGGCGCGGGCTTCCACGGATGCCGTGAGATAGATTTTCAAAACGGCATTGGGAAACACCACGGTGCCGATATCCCGGCCGTCCACCACGAAACCGCCCCTCTGGCCGATGCTGCGTTGCTGTTCTACGAGCACTTCGCGCACGCGCCCATCGGCGCTCACGGGGGTGACGAACTGCGTGATCTCATGGCTGCGGACTGCCTCGCTGACATCCTCATCGTTCAAGAAAATGCGTGTGCCGAGTTGCTCAAGGCGCATGGACCCCAGCACCTTGAAAAGCGCCGCTTCATCTTCCAGCCCCACACCTGCCCGCAGTAACGCCAACGCGGTGGCCCGGTACATGGCGCCCGTATCCAGGTAGTCCCAAGAAAGCGCTTCTGCTATTTTTTTCGCGGCAGAGGATTTCCCTGCGCCGGATGGCCCATCAATGGCGATGAGTTGGATTTTCGTCATAGATTCAGTCTGCCATCCGTCGGATCAATTTCAGGAATTCATCCCCGTACTGCACAAGTTTCTTGGGACCTACGCCGCTGATGGCCAGGAACTCGGGCTCGGTCATGGGCTTGAATGCGGCCATTTGCTTGAGCGCGGTATCACCGAACACTAGGTAGGCTGGCAGGCCTTTTTCATCGGCGATGCGCTTGCGCAGTGATTTAAGCGCCATGAAGAAGGCTTCGTCCTCGCCCACGGGTGCTGCTTCTTCTGACAGTTCAATGGATTCGGGATGGATCCTTTTGGCCTTGGGAAGGCTGATGAATTTCGGAGCCGCGGCCATGACGTTCCATCCACCGCAATTGTCGCAACTTGCCCCGCAGGCTGCCATGATCTCGCCGAAATGCGTCAGGATGTGCTGGTGGCGGCAACCGGATCCATCCGCCAGGCGATACATGGCTCGGGTTTGCCGCTGCTGCTCCCGCGCCAGTTCTGAAGAAGCGTCATCCGAAAACCGGTCGAGGCTCATCACGTCCGCCCAGGAATAGAACAGGATGCAGTCCGAAGGCTCGCCATCGCGACCCGCACGGCCGATTTCCTGGTAATAGCCTTCCACGCTCTTGGGCATGTCGCGGTGGATGACGAAACGGATATTGGGTTTGTCGATGCCCATCCCGAAGGCAACGGTGGCCACGATCACATCCGCATCGTCCCGGCGGAAGGCTTCCTGGGCGGCGGTCCGCGCATCGGCGCTCATGCCCGCGTGATAGGCCATCGCTCTCACACCTTGGCCTGCAAGATAGTCGGTGGTGGACTCGACGCCCTTTCGCGAAAGGCAGTACACGATGCCGCTCAAGCCTCGCCGTGCTTTCACCAAGCGCAGGATGGCCTCGCGCACGGAAGGACCTTCGCCCTTTTTAATGGCGGAAAGCCGCAGATTGGAGCGAAAGAACGAACCATGGAATCGCGCGGCGTTTTTCATGGCGAGCTGCTCGACGATGTCCTCGCAAACTTCCCTGGTCGCGGTGGCCGTGAGCGCCAGCACCGGCACATTGCGGAAGCGATTTTTCAGACCCGCCAGATTGCAGTAGGCCGGCCTGAAATCGTGGCCCCATTGGCTTATGCAATGGGCTTCGTCCACGGCGATCAGTTTCAGATCGAGATCTTCCAAAAGGTTCGCGATGTAGAGTTCCAGGCCTTCGGGGGCCGCGTAAAGCAGCTCGATGTGGCCATCGCGGATGGCGCGAATGCGCTTGCTCCGCTCTTCTGCGTCAAGACTCGAGTTCAGGAAGGTGGCTTTCAAGCCCGCCTCCTGCATAGCGTCCACCTGGTCCTTCATCAGCGCGATGAGGGGGGAAATGACGAGGGTGACGCCGCCCAACAATCGGGCGGGAAGCTGAAAGGTCAGGGATTTTCCGGCTCCCGTCGGCATGATGGCCAGCACGTCCCGCCCCGCCATCACCGCGCGGATGATGTCTTCCTGGCCTGGACGAAACTGATCAAAGCCGAAAATGGATTTGAGCTGGGCGTTGAAGTTGATGTTCATGTTGGAGTTGAGGTTGGTATCAGGCGCCCCAAGAGCCTTCAATTCGCGCAGGATTTCGGGAGTGAATCGGTGCGGTTCCACTCGGTAGAGGGCGCGCAATTCTTCGAGCCGTGAACCGCGCTCAGGGAAAGGCAGCAGGCGCAGTGACTCTAGTTCGATGTGCAGATTCGTCATCAGTACCCTCAAGGCCTGGGACGGGATCCGGGCCTTCTAGACTTACATCTCCGAAAGACCCGGCCTGGTTCCATCGTAAAGGTCGAACTATCTATGCCGGCCGCTCGGTCAGTACCTTGTCAATAATGCCGTAGGTCAGGGCTTCATCGGCGCTCATGAAGTAGTCGCGGTCCATGTCCTTCTGCACCTTCTTCACGGTCTGCCCGGTGTGCTTGGCGAAAGTCTCGCTGAGCGTATCTTTCAAGCGCTGGATTTCCTTGTAGCTGATCTCGATGTCCGTCGCCTGGCCCTGAGCCCCGCCCGAAGGCTGGTGAATCATGATGCGGGCGTTGGGCAGCGCGAAACGCTTGCCCTTGGTGCCGGCTGCCAGCAGGTGCGCGGCCATGGAGGCGCACTGGCCGATGCAGTAGGTGACGATGTCATTCTTCACGAACTGCATGGTGTCGTAGATGGCCAAGCCCGACGTGACGCTGCCGCCGGGGCTGTTGATGTAGATCTGGATATCCTTGTCCGGGTCCTCGCTCTCCAGGAACAGCATCTGCGCGACGATGGCATTGGCCACGTTGTCGTCAACAGCGGTACCGAGAAAGATGATGTTGTCCTTGAGCAGCCGTGAATAGATGTCATAGCTGCGCTCGCCCCGTGGGGTCTGCTCGATGACGATGGGAGGGTAATAGCTGCTGGGCATGGAGGCTCCTGAAACTGCTGAAGCCAGGATACCGCAGGCGCTTGAAGGCGCGAGTTCTCCATGATCGGCGCTTTGATTTGAAGAAGGCTTCAGACTTCGGGCTTCGTTGTTGGTTGCGTCGGCAGTTTGAGATGCCCTCAGTAGTGAAACATCCGCAGCAACGAAGTCTGAAGTCTGAAGCCCGAAGCCAATTGTTGGCGAGCCGCTTCTTCTGCACATGGACCTCTTCAGACATCGATAGGTGCATACTCCAGGTTGGCCGTTCGATTGTGCGAGTACCCATGAAACTCAAGATCTGTATTCTCTTCTTCGCCACGCTGTTGGGTTTTGGCTGCAAACAGCCGGCCATAAACCCCATCCTTGGCACGGGGAACAGCATCTGGATCGTCCGCGAGGAGATTGGCGAACAGGTTCGGACTAAACTCCGGTACACGGATTCCGGCGGTTACACCTGGGGCAAGGAAGAAACGGTCAAGTTCGCTCTGGAGTATTTCCTGAAGGATGGAAAGGTCATCCGCGTGCCCTGCAAGGCCACCAGTGAACAATCTGGAATGCCTGGGGGCGGAGTACCGGGTCTCACCTCGACCCACACGATTTTTGAAGCGGTAGTGCCCACCCGCGAACGCGGCCAGGGCTATCGCATTCTCCAGGACGATGTGATCGTACGCGTCGAGACGTTCTGATTTTGCCGAGGCCCTGGCCAAGCGGGATCAGAAACAAGAAGAGGCGCCTCAGGCGCCCCTTCTTGCAGTGGTCGAACCAAGCCTATTCTGACTTCTTCTTGGCCTTTTTAGGTTTCTCTTCGGCAATGGGCTCAGCCTTTTTAGCCGCCTTTTTAGGTTTTTCTTCTTCGACCTGTTCCTCTTTCGCGACAGCCTTCTTCTTGGGCTTTTCCTCGACGTGATCATGATCGTGATCGCAGTCAGGGCCGTGGACGTGGGCTTCTTCGCCATGCTTCACGGATTCGGGATCGCCACCCTCTTGCTCGGCTTCACCGCTTTCCAGGCCGCCTGCATCGAATCGGGCGGAGGCGAGGCCTGCATCCCGCTTGCGCTCCAATTCCACCAGTTCTTCGAAGGCTTTCTTATCCAACAACTCTTCGGTGACTGTGGCAGTGGCGATGAGGGCATCAAAAATTTTGTCCGTGCGGATGCGGCCCTTGATTTCCGTGGTGGCGCCGCGACCTTCCAACTCTGACTTGAAGGCTGCGAAGGGCTGCTGCACCTTGTTTTCTTCCATGTAGGTCTTGATATCAGCATCAATTTCATCATCGGAAACCTGAATGTCTTCGGCGTTGCCGATGGTCTGAAGCAGGTAGCCACTGCGCACGGCGCGCTCGGCATCCCGCAGGCGGGTCTGGCGATAGGCGTTCCAGTTCACGCGGCGAGGGTCAATGCCTTGCCGGGAAATCAGGTTGGCGAATTCCTGGCTGTAGTCATCCAGTTGCAGGGAAACCATGGAGACGGGCACCTCGAAGGGCGCGGCATCCAGTAGGGTCTCCAGCACGGTGCTCTGCAAGCGGGCGTGAGCATCGCGGTCGGCGGCTTCCTCCAGTTCCTTTTGCACGAAGGTTCGCAGGGCCTTCAGATCCGCGTAGTCCCCCATGTCCTTCGCAAATTCGTCGTTCAGCTCTGGAACGGTTTGCTTGCGAAGGTCTTTGAGGGTCACTCCGTAGTGCACCATTTTGCCGGCCATGGTCTTGTTGGGATCTTCCACCGGCACGGTGACATCGAAGGCGCGGGTCTCGTCCACCTTGAGGCCCAGAACCTCGGCGTCGAAGGGGCGCTTGGGATCCAGCTGGATGACCTGGTCTCGGTAGGTCTGAGACTTCAGGCCCGCGGGCTTGGCGTTGATGTCGAAGGTGGCGTAGAGCCCTTCGGCGCTGACGCCGTCTTCGGATAGGAGCTTGGCGGCTTGCTGGCGCATGGACTCCAGATGCTCTTCCACGGCCGCATCGTCAATGGCGCGCTTCTTTTTCGTCAATTTGAAGCCCTTGTATTCCGGAAGCTTCACATCGGGAGCCACATCGTAAAGCGTCTTGATGGAACCATCCTGGCCATCCGACAGATCGGCCTTTTCAAGGGCCGGCTGGGAGATGGGCTGAGTTCCGGCCGCGGCCGCGGCATCCCAGAAAAGCCGCTGCACCAGCATGTCCGCCACATCCTGGCGGATTTCACGGGCATAGCGGGACAGTAGGACATTCTTCGGCACCTTGCCCGGGCGGAATCCCGGCAGTTTCACCTTGGGGGCGATGCGGGCCAAGGCTTCTCCGAACGTCGAGGTGACATCTGCCGCGGGGACGTGGATCTCCAGGGACTTCCGGGTGTTGGTGTGATGGGTGAGCGTAACCTGCATGGATGCTCCTAAAACCGGTTGCGGGGCTGAGAATGAATTTGGTGCGGTGTTACCGAGGCCCCAAAGAGGGGTTTTAAAATGGTGCGAATGGCGGGACTCGAACCCGCACGATGTGAACCGCTGGAACCTAAATCCAGTGCGTCTACCAGTTCCGCCACATTCGCTTAATTTATTGAAAATTGTTCATGGTGCGCCCGGAGAGATTCGAACTCCCGACCCTCAGGTTCGAAGCCTGATGCTCTATCCAGCTGAGCTACGAGCGCAGCACGAAATTACGATTTTGCCAGGAAAGTCCGGTTCTTTCGAGCGTTATTCAGCCATGGGCCGGTAGGCATTGGCCCTGGGAGAAAAATTAACCGCGAATGACGCGAATTTACGCGGATGGGTGCACTGATACCTTTGTTACGGCGGAACTCATTGTTCCAAACGGGCTTTCATTGGCGTTCATCCCGGATTTTGCGATTGCATGACCCCCGCTGGCTTCAGGCTTCGGACTTCAGGCTTCAGGTTCGCATCAACAATAGCACAATCCGATGCGAAGCGATTCTTTGCCTGAAGCCTGCAGCCTGATGCCTGAAGCCAATTTCATCCTGTCCAAATGCAAAATCCGGGCTCAGCGGATGATGCGCCAGGTGCGGGGCCTGAACCCGAAGAGGTCCGTATGGCCTTGGCCGCCCTGCGTAGTGGCTCCGGGAGGCTGGTCCACAGGGGACTGGCCCGTCTGGAGGATGCCGGTGGTGCCGAGGGGAGTGATGTCGCTAGGCACGTTTGGCATGGTGTACAAGATTCCGTTGCATGTGAGGCTCGATGGATCGAAGAGAGTGCTGGCTGCACCGGCGCCTGTGTTGAAGACAGGTGCCAGTACGTTGCACATGCGGTAGGTGTGGGTGAAGCCGGACCCCTCGCAGGAGGCACCCGTCCCGTTCTGACCCATGAAGGTGCTGAAGAAGAGCACACCCGCCAAAACCTTGGGCTGGATGATGCCCTTGGGGTAGAAGAAAGGGCTCAGGCCATTAAGGGGATTCCCAGCGGTTTTGGCGAGCTTTGCTCCCAAGTGGAGCGAGTAGCCGAACTTGGTTTTCAAGTAGTAGCTGGAATTGGTGGGATCAATCTTTGGGTCCGCTAGGGTGCTCACAGTTGTGAGGTCGTAGGTGTCCACATCCAGCAGCCCAAGGGTGTCCAGGCTGGCGCCGTTGGCGGGTGAGGGTGTATTGCTGGCAAGGGCGGAGCTGTCTTGGCGGTCGAAGATCATGTAGAGGTTGTTCTGAAGGTCCATCGTGGTGGGATTGATGGCATCCCGGTCCAGGGGGTCGTTGCGGTCGCCAGTGGCGAACAGGAGTCCCACCACTGCGGGGGATACCAGTGGTGCGACGGTGCGGCGCACCGGGTAGGGTCTGTCCAGCAGGAGCGTGGTGGGCGGATAGCTGATGTTCTCACCTGGCTG
>JANOLT010000381.1:0-8181 GCA_031419915.1 Holophagaceae bacterium | reverse complement strand
ACGAATTGGCGCGCGTGGCGACTTCGGAACTTCCTGTACTCATTCTCGGTCCTACGGGAACCGGAAAAGAACTCACCGCGCGGGAGCTGCATCGAAGATCCGGCCGGCCCGGTCTCCTGGTGCCCGTGAATTGCTCGGCCTTCGCCGAAAGCCTGATGGAATCGGAGCTGTTCGGCCACGTGAAAGGCGCCTTCACCGGCGCGGCATCGGATCGCAAAGGCGCCATCGAAAGCGCCCAACATGGAACGCTTTTTCTCGATGAAGTGGCGGACCTTTCACCACGCTTGCAGTCGCTTTTTCTCCGCGTGATCCAGGAACATGAAGTACGAAAGGTCGGCAGCGATAACTCCGTGCGGGTGGATGTGCGCTTCGTTTCGGCGACGCATCGGCCCTTGGATGAACTGGCCGCGACCGGCGCCTTCCGCCGCGATCTACTGTATCGCTTGCAGGGTACGACTCTGCGCTTGCCGAGCCTCCGGGAACGCAGTCATGAGTTCCCCTACCTGATGCCCCGGCTGGTCTCGATGATCGCCAAGGCGAACAAGCGCGAGGCGCCTGAGCTGGCCACAGGGCTCGCCCAATCCCTGGCCAAACTGCCCTGGCCTGGCAACGTGCGCGAGTTGCGCCATGCCATCGAACGCGCGCTGCTGCGGTGTGGAAACGGGCCTATAAAAATGGAGCATTTCCCGGAACTTCAACAGCCTGAATTCCAGTCCCGAACCTGGGAAGAAGCCACCCACGGATTCCAGCGGCGCCTGCTGCTGGAGACCCTACGCCGTTGTGGCTTTCGGGCTGCCGAGGCCGCCGAATCCTTAGGTATCGCCCGCCCCGCCCTCTACACCGCCGCCAAGCGCCTGGACATTGATCTCGTCGCCGAACGCAAGAACTGGCATCCAGATGAATAGCTGATTTCTGAACGACGGCTCAACTGGCTCGCGTTGCTTTTGTACGCACCGGGGCTGAACAACCGGTCAGCTTCCTGGTTCGCTCCGTGAGTTGCAGCAGGCCCCGAAGCGCCTCGTTTACAGCATCAGAGGTGGGGAAGGCTTTTGCCATATCGGGGTTCAATAGAACCAGATTCGAACCCTTCTGGTAGGAAGAATAATGTTTGCCACGAACACCCTTACCGAGATCTTCCCGGCAATACTCGGGTCTAAGATCATCACCAACTGCTGATTTAGTCTTCCTCATAAATTCTCCTCTCTGTTCGGATCGCGCGGCGCGCACTGATGAGCCGAACGCGGTTGCCGCGCTGGGCATGCGACACAACCAACAGCATACCGCTATGGGATACCCCGAACGTCAACCAGCGGACTTCACCAACGGAATGATCAGGATCGTGAAAGGTGACCGCGAGGGGGTCGCCAAACACTGAAGAAGCCGCTTCAAAAGTGACCCCGTGTTTTCGGAGATTTGCCGCCGCTTTCTCGCTGTCCTATTCGAACCGCATCCGATGATTGTAGGGTGGTCCTTAGGAAGAAGCTAACGGAATGGACTCCAGCGGTGACTGATGCTGGAGACCCTCCGCCGCTCCGGCTTCCGCGTCGCCGAGGCCGCCGAAATCCTAGGCATCGCCCGCCCCGCCCTCTACACCGCCGCCCGGCGCCTGGGCATAGATCTCGTCGCAGAATGCCAAAAAATGAATCAAAACGCTGACACGGAAAGTCGAGAGAATGGTTGATTCAGAATTTCGAAGCAAATCTAATTCGAAGAAATCTCATAGCGGATGCGTTGGTGCGCTAGGCTTTTTTTTCGATAGAGTTTACCGCAATAGGCGACCTGCGGTGCTCGGAGCGAAACCGATGCTGGTGTTGGAGCGCGCGATAATTTTGGTTCGCGCAGCTGGGAAAGAAAAACGCTCGCAGAGGTACGCAGGGAAAAACGAGGTACGCAGAGATTTCTTTCATGTCGTTGTTTTTCATCCCCGTGAATCCCCGTTCATCCCGGCTATAAAAACTTCTTGAGCCACGGATTCACTCGGATGAAAACCAAAGAAAGCTGAGGCCTGTTCCACCAGATATTCAGGTCCTGATTTTACACGTCAGAAATCATCGGCCTACATCCTTCGCCCGAAGCTCCGTTCCAGTTCACCCAGGGTGAGTTTCTTGATGATGGGGCGGCCATGGGGACAGGTCTGCGGGGCTTCGCAATTCATCAGGTCCTGGATGAGACGCAGGGCCAATTCCGGGGGAAGCACGTGGTGCTTCTTGATGGCGGCGCGGCAGGCGAGTTCGGCGTTGAGATCCTTGCGGAAGGAATCCAGATCCGCGCTGCCACCCGCTTCCAAGCGGTTCAGTAGATCTTCTAAAAGCGATTGTGGATCACGATCTGATAGAAAATCCGGGAGGCCCCGCACCACGAGCGCCTCGCCACCAAAATCCTCCACTTCGATGCCCACGCGATTCAGTTCTTCCAGGAAAGGCATCAGACGGGACAGGGCCGCAGGCCCGAAGTGAACCACTTTCGGCGGCAGCAGCGGCTGGACAGCCGGCCTATGAAGCCGGAGAAACAGCCGCTCGAAAAGAATGCGTTCATGGGCCACGTGCTGATCCACGATCCACAATTCCGGGTCGCCATCGCCGCGCACTTCCGCCAACAAGTAGGTGTTTTCGAAGGCCCCCAAATATTTGATCTCTTGGCCGACACCGAGAGCTTCAGCAGATTCGGCGACACCACCGGGCGGATGGTTGAAGGTGTAGGGACGCTCCAGATCGGGCGCCCTTCCTGCGTAGAAAGCCGAAGCGAGTGCATCAACAGCCCCGATGGTGTTTTCTCTCCAGAGCCGCGGGTGCTGAGGTTCCTGGCGCGTTGAAACGGGCAGCTCGAATTCGTTTTCTTGGGGTTTGGGGGGCATTTCCAGCACGCTCGCAAGGCCGCCCCGCAACTGTTCCCATGCCTCCCGCGCCGCCCGACTCACGAAGGGAAAAATGCGGTTGGGTTCACGAAAACGCACTTCGGCTTTCGTGGGATGCACGTTCACATCCACCGCTTCACTTGGAATCTCAAGGAAAAGCACCGCCGCGGGATAGGCGCCCTTCGGGAAAAAGCCTTGCCATGCATCGGAAAGCGCCGCCAGCAGCAGGCGGTCCCGCACGCTACGACCATTAACAAACAGATAAAGATGATTGCGGTCGCGGAAACTCAAGTCCGGCTTGGAAACGTATCCGTGCAGCGACCAGGGCGCCTGGCCGCTGCGGAAGGGCACCATCCCCGACATCTTTTCGCCGAGCAGCGGTCCCAACCGCGCGCCGGATTCCGCCACCGGTGGCAGCACCATGGCCGAGCCGCGATCACTGCGAATCGTCCAATGGACAGCTGGTGTCGCAAGGGCCAGCCGCGTGATCACGCCCCATAGATGCGCGTGCTCCGTGTCTGTGGATTTGAGAAACCGCTTTCGCGCGGGCAACTGCGCGAAAAGATCACGGATGGTCACCGTGGTGCCGTGGCTGCGGGGCGATGGCTGCACTTCCTTGATGATCCCGAATTCCGAGCGCAGGCGCTGGCCGTCGCCCTCGTTTTCGGCGCTGTGAAGTTCAAATCGAGTCACCGAAGCGATGGAAGGCAAAGCCTCGCCGCGAAATCCTAAACTCGAAAGATGGGTGAGGTCTTCCGCGGTTCGAACTTTGCTTGTGGCGTGGCGTTCCAACGCCAGGTAAAGATCATCCCGAGCCATGCCGCAGCCATCATCCGCCACGGACAGCAGCCGCTTTCCGCCCTCCTCCCAGGCGATCTCGAGCCGCGTGGCCCCAGCATCCAGGGCGTTCTCCACCAGTTCCTTCAAAACCGACGCAGGCCTTTCAACGACCTCACCCGCCGCAATTTGGTTGGCGACCTGATCGGGGAGAACGCGGATTTTCGGCATCGTCCCAGTGTAGAAGGCCCACCCTCGCGGTGGGCCTACTTTCATGGACTCGACGGTCAATGCATCAGCTGGTGGGATCCCCGGTCATGCTCTGAAGGAAATTCGGCAGCCCCATCTTTTCGCAGAGATCAAGATTCGTCTCAAGCCAGTCCACAGCCTCCTCTTCGTCGTGGAGGATGTCCGCAAGCAGATCTCGGGTTCCGAAATCGCGCTTGGCCTCGCATTCGAGAATCGCGGACCTCAGCGCGGCGAGAGCTTCAACCTCCAGGGCAAGGTCCCCTTGAAGCACCTCGAGGGCGTTCTCACCGATGCGCAGCTTGTTGAGGTCCTGCAGGTTTGGCAGTCCTTCAAGAAACAGGATCCGCTCGATGATGCGGTCCGCGTGCTTCATCTCTTCGATGGATTCCTTATACTCCCGCTCCCCAAGCCGCTTCAGTCCCCAATTCTTGGCCATGCGCGAATGGAGGAAGTACTGGTTGATGGCCGAAAGCTCGTTCCGCAGAATGCCGTTCAGGTGCTTCAGAATCGCCTTGTCGCCCTTCATCATTCCCCCCATGTTTCCTGACTGACGTTAGGCTACCTGGGTGTTGGATTCAACACGGAACTCTCCAGGGTTGGCCCATGTGCAGCGCCTTCAACGCGCCATGGCGCAGGCCAATTCCAGAACCTCGGTTTCCCGGACGGCCTCACGGATGAGCTGGCGCACGTCAGGCACGCAGCGCTTGCAGCACAACTCCGCCCCCATCTCGCAAAACACCTGGGCAACGGTGGACGCGCCATCCTGCTGTACGCAGCGCGTGACATCGTACTCGCGAATGGCGTTGCATGAGCAGACGTACATGGGACCGATCCTCCTGCTTCAATCAGTATATGCTATTGAGACTCTATATCAAGCCATTTGTGCGCGCCATCACAACCCCGGCCGCTCCATGACCAAGGGGGGATCAGGATGGATTCAGCGAGACATCCCCATCGGGAGCTTCGACAGCCTCGACAGCTTCGACAGCTTCGACAGCTTCGATGATGCGCGGCTGCCCCAAGGCCGCCAGCTGATGGAGGCCGTAGCCAGCCAGAAACAGTAGGCTCAATACGCCATGGATCCATGCGAAGGTCAGCCGCCACCTTGGTTCCACGGCCACCTGCACGGCGTAGCCGCTCAGCACCATGGGAGCCAGGATCAGCGCCAGTAAAATACCCGAAGCCCGACCGCCATGCTTGCCGTTGCGCCACATGGGCAGCACGTGGCCCCGCACCAGCATTCCCAATGCGAAGACCAGCAGGGGCGCCGCAAGCACATGGAGATGTTGCAGCGTGGCTTGAAGCGGATGCGCTTCCACACCGAACTCACCCATGTGCTGACCGTAGTAGCGCAGCCATCCATATAGCAATCCGGATGCGCCCGTGAGCAGCGCGGCCATGTGCAGACTCCAGCGTTCCAGACTCGTCATTTCTTTTCACCGTAAAGGACCTGCCATAGCGCCAGGCAGCGACGGGATGCATCAGTGAGGGCGTGGGCCGTGAGTGTCGCGCCACCCAGAGGACGGATGCCCTGCTTGAGGCTCAGTTCCTCATCCAATTTGTGGCCCACGAACTGCTGCTTCCATGCATCTTTCGCCATGTATTCCTGGGGTTCGTGAAACTGGATGACCTCCACGCGGATCACCCTGCCGTCGGGCGTGATGGCCACCATGGCGGTCTCGTTCAGCGTTCGCACGCGATGGGTGTCGAAGAAGGCCACACCCAGTGGCTTTCCATCTTTCTCCGCCTCATAGGCGACCCACCAAAGGCCCGGCAAGTCGCGCTGCGAGAGCTGTTTCACCTTTGTGCCTTGAGCCTCCGTCAGAAAGTATTCCTTCCGTGTGAAGGTGGCTCCGGAAAAGGCGAGCCTCAATGCGTCTTCCCGCGTGGGTAAAGCCGCCGCCAGGGATGTGACGGCGGCGAATACGAGAATGGCGAGCCGCATGAATGCCTCAGAAGTAGTATGTGATGCCGAGGTTGAACTGGTTGCGTCCGGTCTCGGCCCCGTTCCGGATGCGGTTCACGTCGGCCTTCAGGGCCACCTGTGGAATGGGTTTGTACACCACGCCATAGGTGAGCACCTTCTGGTCCAGTGCCTTGTCCAGCGTCACCCCGGGGATGGCTTCCGCCTGGGGGTTGAGGTTTTCCGTACGAATGAAGGGGATGATGGCCTGCTTGGAATCCATGAGGCTCAGCACGTCATAACCCACCTCCAGGTATTGCCCTTTCTGCTTTGTGCCCAATTGGCGAACCGGGCTGGAGGGGGCCAGGGCCGAGAGGCCATTCTCGTTGTGGCTGCCGCGAACCACGAGGGCACGGGCCTGGAAGCCCCGGTACCGGTACTCGCCATGGAAGTCGAAGAGCTTCGTGGTGAGGCTCGGAAGATTGTCGGCCTGCTGGCTGTTCCCCTGGTAGAAGCTGATGCCCAGAATCGCACCGGGAACGGGATTCCAGTCCAGGCGACCGGTCCAGGCAAAGCTTTCGGCCACGGCCGAAGCGCCGTTCTGGCGCCCGCCACGGATGCCGCTCTTGGTGAAGCGGGAAGCGTCCAGGCCATTCACCAGGTAGAGGCGGTAGCTGAGGTTGGCGGGCAGCTCGCCGTGGACACCGACACCGTTTTCCCGCCAGGTGGTGGGGATGAGCTGCTGCTCCAGGAAGGGCCGCTTCGCGCCTAGGTAGGTGGGGGGCTCGTGCATCTCGTTGATGAAGCCCATGGGCACCAGCATCATGCCCGCCCGGACATTGAATGCCTTGGTGACGAGGAAGTCCAAGTAGGCGAACTCAACGGACACCTCGCCCGGATCCTTCTGCTTGACATCGGTGACGTTGACGCCGGTCTTGGTCACGATCTGCGCGCCACTGGTCTTGCCGTGCTCGAACTCGATCTCCGCGTTGAAGACGATGCGCTCGTTGAACTTGTATCCGAGGTAGATGATCTGGCGCACGAAATCGAGACCGTTGGACCTGGGGTTGTAGGTGCCGTTCTCCAGCTTGGAATCAAAATTTTCATAAATCATTTCCCCGTAGCCACTCAGGGAGAGACCGCCCTTGACCTCGTAGACCCTGGAGGCCGCCGGGCCGAGGCCGTACTTCCCCTCCCCCTTGGCCCCAGACACGACAGAACCTGTTTTCTGGCCCTCCAGTTCATTCGTCAGGATGTCAAGTTTGCGCTCCAGGTCGGCAATTCGTTTTTCTGTTTCTGGTTTGGGCGCGTCCTGTGTGAAGGCGGGCGCCGCCAGCAGGGTCAGGGAAAGGGCGGTTAGAAGGGATTTCATGGTTGCTCCGGGGGAAGTGAAACGGGGTTCAGGGATTTGAAAGCGGGGCTCATGCGCACGCTTCCGTCGTTCAAGAGAAAAATTACTGCGGTGTGATGCTTCTGCGCCCAAGCTAGGCCTTCATCGGGGCCCAGCACGTAAAGTGCGGTGGAGAGGCAGTCCGCGTCCAGGCCGTTGGAAGCGAGGACGGACACGCTGCCCCAGTCCTTGCAAAGTCGCCCGCTGCGCGGGTCCACGATGTGTCGGCCGTGCTCGGAAAAGCCGCTGTTCGCCAGGCTCGCATCTTTAAGTGGAATTGAAAATCGAGGAAGAGCCCGGTCTTTTGGATCAGCGATGGTGACATCTATCGCCTTTCCGAATGCCAACAATTGTCCTCCGAAATCGAGGTATCCGGAGCTGATGCCGGAATGGGCGAGTCGGTTCTTCATGCGGTCCAGGGCATACCCCTTCACGAAGCCGCCCTCTTCAATACCGGCGCCCTTTTCCAATCGCGCGGCACCGCTTTGAAAGTTCAGGTGAAGATGCTTGGCGCCACTGGCGGCACGGGCATCGGCCAACTCCGTTACGGATGGCATACGCCCGCCTTCCCGAACACCATATGCGGTGAGCAGGCAGAACAACACCGGGTCGAAAGCCCCCCCTGAGCGGCGGCTCCAGACGCGAGCCTGACTGAGCAATTCCAACCACTCGCGATCCAGCGAAACAGCTCGGCCCTGCGCGTCATTCAAACGGGTGAAAACGCTATCCGGTTTCCAGGTGGAGCAGGCAGCTTCGATCCGGCTGCATTCGACAAGCGCGGCTTCTGAAGCCAAGGCAAGCTGATCCTGCGTGGCACCTTCGATCCGCAGCGACAGCCGCGTTCCCATGGCGAGGACTTCGCGGTGGTAGCTTGGTTCTTGGGCCATGCCCATGCCCATGCCCATGCCCGAAATGAGCATGGCGAAAGTCAGGGGGGCAATGGTGCGAACGCGGATCAAGGAAACCTCTATTGAGATTGAGTCTCCATAAAACATGTGTGACGGTCAA
>JANOLT010000380.1:0-1614 GCA_031419915.1 Holophagaceae bacterium | reverse complement strand
AAGGCGAGATTGCGTTGAATCCATAGGGCCTCGATATTGGCCACCGTACCGCCGGAGCAGAGATGACCCCATGCATGGTCTGGATCGAAACCGATCAACTCCGCCAGATCCCGGGACACTTCCCGCTCCAAGGCGCTGGTGACGGGGCTGCCTTCGTTGGCCACATTGTTGGGGTTGTAAAGCATGGCCGCCAGAAAGCCCACCTGAGCCGGAATCAGCGTGTCCGCCATCATGTGGCCCAAGTACCTCGGCGAGTGGCTGGGCACCGAGCCCTTCAGCCGCCCGAGCAGGCGCCGCAGCCCAGCTTCCACACTCGCCCGTGTAACCACGAAGTCCGGCTCAAGCTGGCGAAAAGGGTCCACCGCATCGGGATCGTCGGGAAAGAAGCCTCGCCGCCAATGAACATGATCCCGCACGGCATCCAGCATCAGCCGCTCCAAAAATTCAGCATTCTGGCCTTGGGGACCCAGAAACAGGGCATGGGGATCAACTCGCATGGCTAACTTGTGCGTTGGTCCCCTTGGCAAGTCAATACCACCTGGTGCTAAGGTGACGAAGCTCACAGCCCAAGCACCCCACCACGCAAAGCAGAAGGGCTTTTTGGGATCGTTCTTTAGGTACTGAAAAATCCTGGCGGAAGACGGTATCCTGACTATTCTGGTTTACTATCCTCTTAGCCATCCGGATTGGGGTAGACATCGTAGAAATACCAACGCTTCTGGAGTGACCGTGGCCTTTATTGAATGGAAGGAACACTACGAGACAGGCTTGCTGGGCTACGATGCGCAGCATAAGACCTTGTTTCGCCTGGCGAACCGCATTCACGAATGTCTCGATCGACAGGCTCCTGGATCCGACCTGGAGCTCAGCTCTGTTTTTGGAGCCTTTCTGGAGATGACGCGGACCCATGTCCGCACTGAGGATGAGCTTATGGCTTGGCACCATCACGAGCCCGCCCAGGATCACGAAGAAGCCCACCGCCACTTCATCGAGGGGCTGGAAGCCATCGCGGATCCATCGGTCGTAGGCATCAGTCAGCAGGAACGATTGAGCGAGATACTGATTAAGTTCAAGCAGCATTTTGAAGCCGAGGATGAGCAGGCCTTCCTGGTCCTGCTGCGACACCGCAACTTTCCCACCGCATGTTGAGCCGCAACTCCGGACAAGCTTGAACCATGGCCGAGTCCGACTACCCACAGCGCGTCCCCATCAAGGTCATTGGGCGCATGGAAGAGTTGAGGGCCGAGATGGTGGCGGAATTGATCGACGTTCACCTGGGGCCGCAACTGGATGGCGATGAACAGCACCAGATCAATTGCAAAGGGGCTTACATCAGCTACACCTTCTGGGTCACTTTACCCCACGCCGAAGCCGAAAGACCCCTGCGGGAAGCCATCGCAAAACTGCCCGGACACGTGATGCAGCTTTGAGGGAAGGTCGTGGGCTTTGGGCGGTAGGCCCATTCCAGCGCGGCATTTTTTAACCCTGATTTTGCGATTGCATGACCCCCGCTGGCTTCAGGCTTCGGGCTACAGGCTTCAGGTTCGCATCACCAACAGCACAATCCAATGCGATGCGATTCTTTGCCTGAAGCCTGCAGCCTGAGGCCTGAAG
>JANOLT010000379.1:0-6527 GCA_031419915.1 Holophagaceae bacterium | reverse complement strand
CATCGGCATGTTGAGGGCGGGCGGAGCCATACACGGTGGCATCATCGCCGCGGCCATCGTGTTCTTCTGGAAGATGCGTCCCAAGGCTGGTCTGCCCATGCGTAAGACCGGCGATGCGCTAGTGCCCGCGGTGGCGCTGGGGCAGGCCATCGGGCGCATCGGCTGTTTCATGGCGGGCTGCTGCTACGGCACCCATTGTGATCTGCCCTGGGCCGTCACCTTTACGAGCACGGATGCCCAGCAATTATCGGGAACGCCCCTTCTTGAGCACATCCATCCGGTGCAGCTCTACCACCTCGGGACCAATCTGCTCATCTGCGGGATCCTGATCCTGGTCCGTCGCAAGCGGAAATTCGAAGGCCAGATCTTTTCGCTCTACTTCATCCTTGAAGGCATCGGCCGCATCATTGTTGAGTTGTGGCGTGGCGATCTGGATCGGGGCGCTTGGCTGGGACAAGCCTGGCTCACAACAGGCCGTCTCACAGCCATCGGATTCATTGCACTGGGTATCGTCATCTGGGCGTTTTCGCGGAACCGCCCGCCCTTCATTTCATCCAAGGAAGCACCCAAGGAAGCCTGATGCGCATTGAACTTGAAACTGGACACCCGCGGCTGGACCGCTTTCTCTCTGAGCATCTCCCGCAGGTGCCGCGCAACAAATGGGACGACTGGATTCGCGATGGCCACGTGCTTCTCAACGGCGAGGTGCCCTCGAAGGGCGGCAAGAAATTGAAAGCTGGCGATGTCATCGAAACGGAGCTGCCGGATATGGCTCCCCCGGCCCGCCATCTGTTGGCAGAAACGATTGATCTGCCCACGCTCTTTGAAGATGCCCAGCTCTGGATCGTAGACAAGCCCGCGGGCATGGTCGCGCATCCTGGACCGGGTCACGCGGGTGGCACCGTTGTGAACGCGCTGTTGGGGCGGCTCAAGGCCGCGCTTCCAATCGTGGATATCAACGTGGATGAAGCAGCAAGTGACACAGAGGAAGAAGAAGCTCCCCGTGGTTGGCCGGGCCTGGTGCACCGGCTGGACCGCTTCACCTCGGGTTGCCTATGCCTGACCAAGACGAAGGAAGCCGAGCTTTCGCTACAGGCGCAGTTCAAGGAGCGCGGCGTGGAAAAGCGCTATCTGGCCATGGTGCGCCACTCGCCGAAATTGCCTCAACTCGGATCCTTGCTCATTGATGAACCGATTTTGCGCCACAGGACCGACCGCATGCGCATGACCATCGGCGGAGCGGGGCGCCCCTCGCAAACGCGCATCCGCGTGATCTCACGCACGCCGAGTGTCGCACTTCTGGAATGCGAACTGCTGACGGGCCGTACCCACCAGATCCGTGCTCACATGCAACATATGCGGGCCCCGCTCCTGGGGGATGGTCTATACGGGGGGCCCATGCGCTGGCAGGACGTGGACAAGGAGCCTTTGGAACTGCCCCATCCATTCCTGCACGCCTGGAAGCTGGCGGTGGATCACCCCATCAGCGGCGAGCGCATCTCTGTGGAGGCGCCGATCCCCGATGAATTCCGTGAGATCGCCGCGCGGCTGGGGCTGACGCTGCCGGCTTAGTTCACGATGACCGTCACTGTCGCGCTGACGCTCGGGTCCGCAGCGCTGGTGGCAGTGAGAAGGTAGGTGCCGGGCTCTGAGGGGGCGGTGTAGATTCCGCCCTCGCTGAAGCTCCCGGCCTCGGCCTTCCAAGTGACATCGCTTCGCACCAGACCTTTGACTTTCACGGTGAAGGCCTGGGCTTGGCCCGCTTGCAGCATCGCCGTGGCTGGCTCAGGCTTGAAGATGGGCAGAACGCGAATTTCGTGCAGGATTTTGATGTTGGACCCGTCGGGACGCTTTGCGTGAATCATCAGGCGAAAGGTGCCGGCGTGGTTCGGCGCGAGATAGGTGGTGCTCATGCCCCTGGTGCTGAGTAGCCCGCCACCGTTGTAATCCAGTAGTTCCCACTCCGGTTCCGTGGCCAGGTTCTCATTGGGTGTGGCGCGTAGCTGGAGCCGCTCGCCCACAAGCACGGCTGGAGGATCCGGATCCAGCGAGACAGCCTCGGGAGCGCCGCTGCCACAGCCCACCAGAAATGTGGCAAGGGCTAATGGAAGGAGAAAACGGGTGGAAGGTGTCAAGGCTAATCCCAGGTAGTACACCTGAATAATGCCAGCCCGGCCTCGCCGGTTCCATGTTTTCAGGCATACTTCCTCCAACCGAACCACGCCAAGAGGTCGCCATGATGGGAATTATCACCATCGCCATGCTGATCATGCCGGATACCGACAAGGTCTGGCTTGATCAGCCCGCGATCATGATTCCTGGTTCCATCGCTGCCTTGGCGATCACGGTGCTGCTTTGCATGTGGATCATCAAGTTGCCATCGGCCATCCGCTCCCGCAAAGGCGGCGTGCTGGATCCCATGCAGTTGGAGGTCCTGATGCCCGGCGTGCAGCCCGTCATCATAGACCTGCGCCCCCGCGAGGAATTCCTTGGCAAGCACGGTCACATTCGCAGTGCCATATCGGTCCCCATTCCAGAAATCATGGAACGTCTTGAGCACATCCGGAAGGAGTCCAAGGGCAAGCCGGTGGTGCTGGTGGATGAGACGGACGAACTGTCCCACAAGGCCAGGCCGATCTTTGAAGCCAACGGTTTCACTTGGCTTTACGTGCTCAAGGGCGGCCTGCGGGCCTGGCGCGCGGGCAATCTGCCGACCTACAAAGTGGAAAAATGAGCCTGCCTTTTCGATCCCGCTGGTGAGCTCATGCGTCAACCCTCTCTTTTTGTATCCCATGGTTCCCCGCTGCTGGCCCTGGATGGAGGCGCCTACGGCAGGGGCTTGCGCCGCTTCGCGGATGGATTGCCAGAGCGGCCCAAAGCCATTCTTGCGGTATCCGCGCACTGGTACGCCCATCTTCCGCTGCGCATCACCACGGCGGAAAAGCCCGGCATCATCCACGATTTCACCGGATTCCCGGCCGATTTGTTTGCGCTGGATTATCCGGCCCTTGGTGATCCCAAGCTGGCCGAGAAGACATCCATGTTGCTGAGTAACGCAGGTTTTAAAGTGGTCGCGGATTCGCAGCGCGGCTTCGATCACGGCGTGTGGTCCGTGCTTCGCCACGCGTTTCCGGATGCGGATATCCCTGTCGTTCAGGTCATGTTGCCCATGATCGAACCCGCGCGGTTGGCGGAGTTGGGCAAGGCTCTCGCGCCACTTCGAAATGAAGGTGTGCTCATCCTTGGCACCGGTGGGCTCATCCACAACCTGCGGCGCGTGCGGTGGGACAGTGCTGGTGATTCGATCGAGCCCTGGGCTCTGGAAGCTGAAGCCTGGTTCATCGAGCGCATCGAAGGCATCGAAGGCAGGCGGAGCGATGAACTTTTTCGCCACCGGGAATTACTACCCCTCAGCTTCGAAGCCGCGCCCACCACCGAACATCTCGATCCCCTTTTCGTGGCGCTCGGCGCTTCCGATGAACAGGATTCATTGGCACCCGTTTTTGAAGGCTTCCAGATGGGAAACCTCTCGCTCCGCAGCTTCGCGTGGATGTGATCTAGCTTCAATCCCCGAAGCAGATCCCCAGATCCCGCCCGGTCAAGAGTGTGTCGCTGTTCAGGGGTACAGCCTTCATGCGACCGGCTACCTCTTCGAGGGGAACGTAAACCACATTCGGGAAGGCCAGGGCCACCATGATGCCGCTCTGACCCTCCTCCAGGGCCCGGATCGCCGCGGCGCCAAAGCGAAGGGCAGTCAGGCGATCGAAAGATGTCGGGCTTCCCCCTCTCAAAAGATGGCCCAGCACCACCAACCGGCAATCCTTGCCAGTGATCTCCTGGAGTTCGGCGGTCACCTGCTCTCCGATGCCCCCTAGGCGCTCTGAACGGCCCGTATCCGCCGCTTTCATCACGGCCCGCTCTCCGTCCTTGGGCCTGGCCCCCTCGGCCACCACCACCAGGGAATCCAGGCGCCCCTCCTGATCCCGGGATCGGATGCGGGCGGCCACCTTTTCAAGATCAAATGGAATCTCTGGGATGAGTATGGCGTGGACGCCACCCGCGATCCCTGCGTTGAGCGCGATCCAGCCCGCGTAGCGGCCCATGACTTCGATCACCATCACCCGCTGATGGCTCTGGGCGGTGCTGTGCAGGCGATCCAGACACTCCGTGGCGAAGGCCACGGCGGTATCGAAGCCGAAGGTGGTGACCGTCTTGTCCAGATCGTTATCAATGGTCTTGGGCACGCCGACCACTCGCAGACCCTTTTGCGACAGGGCGTAGGCAATGGTGAGCGATCCGTCCCCGCCCACGACTATCAGAGCATCCAACTCGCGCTTGGCGAAGAACTCCAGGATCTCATCCGTACGGTCCACTTCTTTCACGCTACCGTCCGCCATATGAAGCGGGAAGTTCAAAGGATTGCCCTTGTTGGTGGTGCCCAGGATGGTGCCGCCCAGGTGCGCGATGCCCGATACGCGCTCCCGCGTGAGGCGCATCAGGCCGCCATCGGAATAGCGCTCGGGGAAAAAGATTCCGTTGAAGCCATCCCTGATTCCGTAGCATTCCCAAGAGCGGTTGTGGGCACACATCGCCACTGCGCGGATGACCGCATTCAGGCCGGGTGCGTCCCCGCCTCCGGTACTGATGGCAACGCGACGGATGCTCGGCATGGCACGCCTTGGAGAGAGGAGAAAAGCATAGCCCAGTCTTTGTGATTATTCCTGGTCGTCTGAACTGGAACCTGCCGTGAAAATTAATCCCCAGGTACCTGATGGCAGGGGCTTCAGGCTTCAGGCTGCATTATTGATCGCGTCGGCAGTTCGAGAAGCGCCCCAGGAGTGAAACATCCGCAGCGAGGCTAGTGAGATTGGTCATTCCACACCCTTATGTTCCGGCGGATCTGCCGGGCATGGATTTCGAGATGCTCGGCGTAGATCCGCAGCCAATCAGCGTCCGAATAGGGGCCGCTATCGCTGTGTCGGCCTAGCCGATTCCAGGCTTCTTCGGGCAAACGTCGCAGCATGGTTACCGTGTTGGACCGCACGGCCTCAATGGTTCGGAAGGCCAGTTCCACGTCGTGGCCGTGATAGTCGAAGGTCCTGGCCCATTTATTTTCGTCGTAGCCGATGATGAGAGGCTCTTTTTCGGCCAGCACCAGGCGGATCCGCGTGGCGCCGTAGGTTTCGGAATCCGCGCAGTGGACGACGATCTCATGGGCACTCCACTTGCCCGTCCCGGGTCGCCATTGACGGGCCTCGACGGGTACTTCGGACCAGGCCAATCTCAGCAACGCAGGCCCGGATCCATAGCGCGTGAGATAGCCATCCCGTTCAGCTTTTCCAAGGGCCATGGCGAGCCTCCGATTAGAGGGAAGCATAGCAACAGAGGGCTTCGCTGCTCCGAGTAGATGATTTGACGCTCACCCCGGTCCCGTCGTAGGCTTCGCCATTACTCAAGGAGATCGCCATGCTCGACCTGATCTGGAAATTCATCCTTGGCGTCATCATCGGTTTCACGGCGCGGTTCCTTCTTCCCGGCGCCGAGCACATCGGGTTCTGGCTCACGGGAATCGTTGGCGTCGTGGGTTCCTTCGGAGGACATTTCCTCGCGAGCGCCATGGGCCTGAAATCCGGCAAAAAGCCGAGCGATCGCATCTTCAGCGCCCTCATCAGCATCGCGGGCGCCGTCCTCCTGCTGCTCGTGTTGCGCTACTTCCGCCACTAGAAGGCCCGGGTTCCCATGGCGCCGCTTTCCGCCCTCGCTGGCATTCTTGGTCTTTCCGTCGTGTCGGGGATCAACCTGTATCTTGCGGTGCTCACAGTAGGGCTGGCGGAGCGATTTCAATGGATATCAGGGCTGCCGCCCGAGCTGCACATCCTGGCCCACCCGGCGGTGCTCATCGCTGCGGCCCTGCTCTTCCTTATGGAATTCTTCGCCGACAAGGTGCCCTTCGTCACGGTGATCTGGGATGGCATCCACACCTTCGTGAGGCCCGTCGGCGGTGCGCTGCTGGCCCTTGGCGCGGCGGGCAACCTGCATCCCACCGTGCAAGTCATCGCGATGCTCGCCGGAGGTACCATCGCCCTGGGCACCCACGGCACCAAGATGGGCTTTCGCCTGCTGGCCCATACGGCGCCGGAACCCACGGCCCACAGCCTTATCAGCGTGGCGGAGGATGTGGGCGTCGTGGGGCTGCTGGCCTTGGCCTACGGTTATCCCTACGTGGCGATCCCTGTGCTGGTGGCCATCATCCTGCTCACCGCCCTGATGCTGCCCCTGCTTTTCCGCGTCCTGCATTTCCTGCTGGCGGGCTTCGCGGGGCGCGTCATGTCCTGGGTGCGAAGAGCCGGACGGCATGAAGTTTCCGCGTGGGCGGAGTTGGCGATCCTTGAACTCGATCCGCAGGGTACCCACCGTGTGGTGCGCGCCTTCGCCCGCAAAGTGAAGGGTGCGCCGAGGTTGAAGGACGGGTTCCTGGCCCACTTGGGGGGCCGCTGGCACTTCATCCATCGCGGCCTGTTCAAGAC
>JANOLT010000378.1:0-8401 GCA_031419915.1 Holophagaceae bacterium | reverse complement strand
TCATTGATCATATGGAGCATGCGGGCCTGGTGACACCCCTGACGGAGGTGTTGCTGACCCAGACCTGTGAATACCTGAAAGCCTGGGCCAGGAGAGGCTACACGATCACGGCCTCGGTGAATATTTCCATGCATTGTCTTGAGGATGTGAGCATCGCGGATCGTCTTCATGATCTGGTCAAGGAATCTGATTGCGATCCCAAGCAGATCACTCTGGAAGTGACCGAATCCGAAGTGATGATAGATGTGGCAAAGGTGCTGAACGTGCTGGCACGACTGCGCATGAAGGGATTCGGACTCTCCATCGATGATTTTGGAACCGGCTATTCATCGCTGCAACAACTCAGCAACGTGCCCTTCACGGAGCTGAAAATTGATCAGTCCTTCGTCAAGGATTCTCCGACCCAACCCAGGCACCGGACGATCATCGAGGCAAGCCTGGATTTGGCCCGCAAGCTTAAACTGGAGACCGTCGCCGAGGGCGTTGAAACCCGTGCGGAGTGGGACCTGCTCAAGTCCTTGGGGTGCCAGACGGCCCAAGGCTATTTCGTGGCCCGCCCCATGCCGGGGCATCAGCTGCCGGATTGGATTCAAATGTGGCAGGCCCCGGCGGCTTAGCCTTCGTCCATGCCTCGTTTTTTCGCCACCCAGTTCATCACTTCCAGGGGTGTCATGCGCTTGAGGTCCAGGGCCTCCAATTCCTCTCGCAGGGGATCGCGTTCGATCTCGAACATGGGCAGCAGGGGTTGCTGAACCTGTGTGGGTGCTTGGTTTCGGAGAATTGAAGGCTCATCTTCAGATTCCGCCAACAGCCTTTGAGCCTTGGCGATCACGGAACGGGGCAGGCCAGCCAGCTTCGCGACCTGAATGCCATAGCTGCGATCCGCAGGACCAGGCCCGATGCGATGTAGGAAGAGCAACTGGTCCTCCCATTCCTGAACTTCCACATGGAGATTCTGGATGCGCGGGTCTTCGGCCAGTTTCGTCATTTCGAAAAAGTGCGTGGCGAAAAGCGTGCGCGGCTCGCCGCCTTTGAGATCACGGAGATAAAGCGCGATGGCTTCGGCCAATGCGAGACCATCGCGAGTGCTCGTTCCGCGGCCGATTTCATCAAGGATCACGAGGCTCGCGGGTGTCACCTGGTTCAGGATCCGGGCGGTTTCTGTCATCTCGACCATGAAGGTGGATTGGCCCTTGGCGAGGAAATCCGAAGCGCCGATGCGCGTGAATATCCGGTCCGTGATGCCAAAGCGCATGAATTCCGCAGGGACGAAAGAACCGGTTTGCGCCAGCACCACCAGCAGGGCCGCCGTGCGCAGGAAGGTGGATTTTCCGCCCATGTTCGGGCCTGTCACCACGGCCATGTTTTGCGCTTGCCCAAGGCTCAGATCGTTGGGGATGCATTCGCGGCCAAGTCTCGCTTCGAGCATGGGATGGCGCGCGCCCGCGAGAACCAACTCCCGCGCGTCACTCAGCTCAGGCCGTGTCCATCCACTGTGCCGAGCCCGCTCCGCGAAGGCGCAAAGCAGATCAAGGGACGCGACGGTCCTTGAAAGAGCGACGACATCCGCCCTTGAAGCCAGCACCCCATCGAGGAGCCGTTTGAATTGAATCGTCTCCAGGCGGACCTGATCACTTTCCGCGCTCACCAGCCGCTGTTCGAAGGCCAATAATTTTTCGGTGGTGAAGCGCTCAGCGTTGGCCAGGGTCTGCTTCCGGATGAAATGCTGCGGAGCCGCCGCCAGGTTGGATTTGGTGATCTCGAAGTAGTAGCCGAAAACCCGGTTGTATTTGATCTTCAGGCTGCCGATGCCCGATGCCAAGCGCTCTTCTTCTTCCAGTTCCAGCATCACTTGTTTCGCATCGCGGGCCAGGCGTCGAACCGCGTCCAGGTCTGCATCTACTCCATCCCGAATGACGCCGCTCTTTTCGATATCGAGGGATGGCGCATCTTCCACGCAACGCTGCAGCTCGTTCAGTAAATCTGCGCAAAGCGGCGTGGATTCCGGCCAAAGACCTAAGTCCGCCGCATCCCCGAACCAGCCACGATCCCGAAGCAAGGACGGAAGGCCCTGCAAGGCTGCCAGACCATCCCGAAGCTGCGCCAACTCCGGCGGCGTGGCGAGACCCAGCGCGACGCGGCCCAGCAGGCGATCCAAATCCGGCACGTTAGTGAAGAGCTTTTGGAGCGGATCGCGGCGACTGTCCTCGGTGAGCCAGGCCACCTGGGACCAGCGCGTTTCCAGCGCCTCCCGGTCGCGCAGAGGCTGTTCCAGCCAGGCCCGCAGCAGCCGCGAACCCATGCGCGTACGGCACTGATCCAACAGTGCGAAAAGGGTGCCCTGCTTGCTGCCATCCAGCGTGTTGGCGAAAAGTTCCAGATGCCGCGCACTTGTAGCATCCAGCAACGGGCCTGCGGCGCCCAGCTCCAGTGACACGCCCTGGAGATGGGCGGGACGCGCCTTTTGGGTGATCTCGATCTGATCCAGCAGGGCTCCCAAGGCACCGATGGCGGCGGGGTAGGGGTGCAGACCCACGCCCTCCAAATGCTGCCATCCGAAGAAGGCCAGGATCTGCTGCGTGGCGCGCGAAGCCTCAAATCGCCATGCGGGCAAACGCTGCGTGGTGATCTCTGTTTTCATGGGTGGTTCGGCGCCTTCGGGCAGCAGTAGTTCATGGGGCGCAAGGCGTTCTAGGGTGGCGCGCAGGGACTCTTCGCCTTCGCCCGGCAGCACGCGGATCTGGCCGCTGGCCAGTTGCAGCAGTGCAATGCCCCATTGAGAGCCTAGGGGTCCGATGCGATGCACCGAGGCCAGCCATCGCCCGTCGTCATCCAGCCAAGTGCCGGGTGTGATGATGCGTTTTATCGCGCGGGGCAGCAGCCCCTTCACTTCATCGGGCTTCGCGGTGGGCTCGGCGATGGCCGCACTGAAGCCCGCGGCCAGCAGCTTTGGCAGGTAGCTCTCCAATGCGAAATGGGGCACGCCGCACATGGGCATCTCGGTATCGGAGCCCTTGCCCCGCGCGGTGAGCGCGATCTCCAGCACCGGGGCCGCGAGCACCGCGTCCTCCCCGATGATCTCGTAGAAATCCCCCATGCGCGTGAGCAGAATCGCGCTGCCCGCCTCGCGCTTGAGGCCCGCGATCTGAAGCATCATCGGGGTGGACATATTTTTTGAAACCGCTAATGAACGCGAAGTAAATGCAGAAAGGACGATTGAAGAAGGGACATCCCTACATCATGGCGCAGGTGAGGTAGGGGTGGGATCAGAACCCATTTGTCTTCATCCACGGATATTCGGGATATTCGCGCCATTCGCGGTTAAACGCTTCTGGCCAAGGATCGGCCCTATAAGCGGGCCGTGGGCGTGGATGAGAGCCCGGATATCCTGAAGGAAGAAGCCCATTCAGGGCTCCTGGACCGGAATCTGCTGGACATTTTCCTGGAAGCCCGCGTTTATGAAGTCACCACCTCGCAACCCCGGAGGCCCCATGATCCCCGAGCCCATTCTTCTCGTGGACGATGAAGTAACTGTGCGGAGCACGCTTCGCGAAGCTCTTGCCAAGAACGGCTATACCGTGGAAGAGGCCGACAGCGGTGAAGCGGCCTTGGCCATGGTGGCCAAAAAGCATTATCCGGTCATCCTCACGGACCTGAAAATGCCAGGCATTTCGGGCCTGGAATTGCTCAGTTCCATTCGCGAAAAAGATCCCTTGTCCCTCTGTGTGATCATCACGGGATTCGCGACCATGGAATCGGCGATTGACGCCTTGAAGAAGGGCGCCTACGACTTCATCAAGAAGCCTTTTCAGACCCTTGAACTACAGGTGGTACTTGACCGAGCGATGGATCATGCGCGGCTCATGAAGAAGGTAGAAAACTATTCGGCGGATCTCGAAAGCCGCGTGATGACCCGCACCTGGGAACTGCATGCCTTCCACGAAGAAGTGCTCCGTCTCAACGCGCTTTTGTTGGCGGCACAAAATGAGATCGAATTCGAACCGCTGGTCAAGCCCTTCCTGGATCATTTGAGAACGCGGTTCAATCCCGATGGTTGGGCCTTGTTGGTGCCGGACACTGGCGCGGATTCCTGGTCGTACCTGGTGAAGACCGGTGAAAAGGTCTGGCCCGAAGTGGCGGCTTGGGGTGATCTCAGTACCATCCATGAAGCCCAGGAATGCACGGTGGACACGGGCTACAGCGAGGGATTCATGGTGCCCTTACGCTATGGCGACACGCCGCTGGCGATGTTGATACTCGGGTTCGACGGGCGCTCGGCCTTCTATCCTTCAGATCGCAGTTTCCTGCTCTGGAAACGTCAGATGGAATCCGCTCTGCTGGGGCTCCACCGTGCGTATACACTCGCCAGGGGCATCGCGGGTCGGGCGGATCGGGCGGGTCGGGCAGGTCAGGCTTGAACCAGATACTCTGGATCGGGTTCGATGGAATGGACGCGGAGGCCGTCCCGCAGGATCTCGCGCCCGGCGGCATCATCCCCTTTTCGCGAAATCTCGATCCTGATCCCGAGCGAGGTCCGACCCGCCTGAAGGCACTGCTCGACGGCTTGCAATCCCGCTGGGGAGCTGATCTTCCGCTGGCGGTGGCCCTGGATCAGGAAGGCGGAGCCGTGTCGCGGTTAAGGCCTTGGGTGGGCAAGACGCCGAGCTTTCGGGCTCTTTGGGATCAGGGTGGCGCAAGCGCATGTGAAGCCTGGGGGCGGCTTTGGGGGACGGGTCTCCAGATGCTCGGATTCAATGTGGATTTTGCCCCCGTGGCTGATTTGTTTGATGGAACAGAAGGCACAGGCATCGGGAATCGCGCCGCCAGCAGCGACCCCGCCGCCGTTGCCAGCGCCGCCGGGGCCTTTCTGCATGGCATTGAAAGCACCGGGGTTCGCGGCTGCCTGAAACATTTTCCGGGGCTGGGCGGAACCAAGGTGGACAGCCACAAGGCGCTGCCAGAGTTGCATGATGATGTGACAATCCGCCGCAACGCCTTGCCCTTCATGGCGCTTTCGAACGAGGACCGCCTGATCATGGTGGCCCATCTGAAAACCCCCACCACGGGTTCACTGCCCGCATCCATGCACCGCGGTTCCGTGGCAGAGAATCCTTGGGGCGTCCGTGGAAGATTTCTTCCCGATGATCTGGAAATGGGCGGGTGCACGGATTGGAGTTGGGAAGACCGTGTGCGGCTTTGCCTCGAGGCTGGGCACGAATGGCTTCTCGTCTGCCAGTCTGAGCAGGGTGTCAGGGCTTGCGCCAAAGCCTTGGCGAAGCAGCCCGAAACACTTCGGCTACCGGCCTTGGAGCGAAGCCGGACGATGCGGAATAACTTGCCACCGCATCAGCCCGGGCCATTGGATTTGGGGGCCTGGAAAGCATGGGCGGATCAGGTCAGGCTCTGGGCTGTGGGCTCTGGGCTGTAGGCTTTGGGCCTACTGCCTACCGCCTACCGCCCTACTTTGCGGCGGCCTTCAGGGCTTCGATCTTGTCTGTCTTTTCCCAGTTGAATTCAGGGCGTCCGAAATGGCCGTAGGCCGCAGTGGAGCGGTAGATGGGCTTGCGGAGATCCAGTGCCTCGATCATGGCCTTGGGAGTGCAGCTGAATATTTCCCGCACGGCTTTGGCGATGGCCTCGTCGGAGACATGGCCGGTGCCGAAAGTGTCCACGTGGATGCTCACGGGCTCCGCCACGCCGATGGCGTAGGCCAGCTGGATTTCAGCTCTGTCGGCAAGGCCTGCGGCCACGATGTTCTTTGCGATGTAACGGCCCATATAGGCGGCGCTGCGATCCACTTTGCTGGGATCCTTGCCGCTGAAGGCGCCACCGCCGTGGTGGCCCGCGCCGCCATAGGTGTCCACGATGATTTTCCGGCCCGTCAGGCCGCAGTCGCCCATGGGGCCACCGATCACGAACCTGCCGGTGGGATTGATGAAAAACTTCGTGTTGGCATCAATCAGCTCTTCAGGCAGAGCGTAGCGGATGACCAGCTTTTCAATTTCTGCGTGAATGGTGACGTTGGTGACGGCCTCATCATGCTGGGTGGAGATCACCACGGCTTCGATGCGCTGCACTTTATTGCCGTTGTATTCCACGGTGACCTGGCTTTTGCCATCCGGGCGCAGCCAGGGCAGGGTTTCTTGCTTGCGGACCTCGGCCAGGCGCCGCGTAAGGCTATGGGCATATTGCAGAGCCGCGGGCATCAGCTCCGGCGTTTCGCGGGTGGCGTAGCCGAACATCAATCCCTGGTCCCCGGCGCCACCGGTGTCCACACCCAGGGCGATATCGGGGCTCTGTCGGTCGAGGGTTACCACCACGGCACAGGTTGCTGCGTCGAATCCCTTGTTGCTGTGGTCGTAGCCGATGTCCCTCACTACATCGCGCACGAGCTTGGCCACCGGGATATAGGCCTCGGTGGTCATCTCCCCCGCCACCACCACCAGCCCCGTGGTCAGAAGGGTTTCGCAGGCCACGCGGCTATTGGGGTCATCCTTTAGTGCGGCGTCCAGAACCGAATCCGATATCTGGTCTGCCATCTTGTCGGGATGTCCTTCTGTAACGCTTTCAGATGTGAAAAAGTGCTTGCCTGCCGTGGCCATGCGCCGACTCCCTGTCCCGGTTGCGGTTCGTGGCCCCGGAGCCCATCAGCTTAACATCCTGTGGTTTAGAGCATAGGACGCGTATGGCTGGCTTCGCTATCGGGCTTCAGGCTTCGGGCTACGTTGTTGGTCACGTCTACAGTTTGAAATGCGCCCCAGGAGTGGAACATCCACAACAACGAAGCCTGAAGTCTGAAGCCTGAAGCCAACTTCGAATCAAAGGTCGGCGCTTGTCTTGCATTGAACAGAGGGCTATCTTAAGTTCACCTAAAGCCACGACCAGAAGAGCTTTCTTCCCCTTTCCGGAGCACGCCATGATGCAGTCGCGATTCCGCAGCGCCGTACTGTCACCATTCGCCGCCATCGCAGCCATGACGCTGCTGGTGATGACACCGGGCTGCGACAAGTTCAAGCAGAAATCCGAGGACAAAGAGATCAAGAACCTGGAGCAGAAGGCGGCCGAACTCGACAAGCTGAGCCACCAGCAGCAGCAGGTCACCGGTGCCCAGGAGGAGAAACTCAAAGCTATCGGTGCCCAGGCGGGTGGCGTGGACATCAAGCCCAACGCCGAGACCATGCAGCTCACCGATGAACAAAAGAAGGCGCTGGAAGAGCGCATCAAGTCCGAAAAGAACAGCTCCTACCAGGCGCTCCTGCAAGAAGTCCTGAACAAGGACAAGGAGATCAAAGAGCTCAACGACAAGGTCGCCAGGCTCCGCGCTGTGCTACCTCGGCCCGACATGGCCGGCCCCAACGACAGTCACTACGGCATGGCGCTCCGCTTTCTGAAAAAGAAGGGCGTTCCGCTCGAAGAAGCCCGCAGCCTGGTAAGCCGCGTGAATCTCATGGAGAAGATGGCCCCCGGTTTCGAGGTCTATCACTTTTATGCGAATGGCGTATACGGCACCTGGGTGAGCCAGGGCAAAGCCAAAATCAGCCCCAGCGACCTTCAACGCGAGGAGCGGGAGAAGATCGAGGGCGAGCGCGACACGGCCGTGGCCCAGGGCGAACTGCTTCAGGAGGAAGTGAACGATCTGTCCACGCACAAGAAGCAGCTGGAATCCGATATCGCAGGTCTGGCGGATGAAAAAACGAAACTCCAGACCTCCATGGTTGAGCTCGTCACCACCAGCGAAAAGCAGAAGGTTCTTCTCAGTTCCCTGCACTACGTGGTGGGCGACAGCAAGAAACTGGTGGAACAAGGTGTCATCATCGTCCCGGTTTTCGCCAAGGACCGCGCGGGCAAGAACTGGCGCGATGACGTGTTCGATAAGTCCCTGGATCTTCGATCAGCGGACACCATCACTATCAGCGCCAGCGAACTGGGCCTGAAAAAGATCGGGAAGGTGAGTGTCGTGCCCGGCTCCCTGGTAAAAGACGAGCACTACAAGCTGACTTTGAGCGACGACAAAATGAGCGCGGTCATCAAACTCCTGACCAAGGATCGCTTCCGCAATGAAAAAGTCGTCTTTGCGGTTTCAGAATAAATTTTCCTAGAAGGATTCCCAAAAGATTCCGCTTCCACTCAGCCTTTCCAAGCCCTAAAGTTGCATCCAACCCCCTTCCATCCAGCCTGAGGTGCCTATGTCACAGCGGCCCGAAAACATGATTTCTTCCTTGGTGCGACCGTCCCGCACCACTTTGGTCAGCGCACTGGCGCTGCTGCCGCTGTTGCCGCTGCTGCCGCTGCTGCTCGTAGGTTGCAGCTCCAACCTGAATGTGAAGGGTCCCGCGCCCTACGCTTCGGATCCGGCGCCCAAGAGCAGCACCAATGTGGCGCTGTTTGATCCGGCGACGGG
>JANOLT010000377.1:0-6703 GCA_031419915.1 Holophagaceae bacterium | reverse complement strand
TTTTCTTGAACATAGGGCCTCCGGGGCAAGAGTCGGGGTTGGTTGGCAATTGAAGCTCTCAGGGCTGACCACCCAGCGTAGACAACCATTCTCGCTGGAGCCGCAAATAGCGCGTGGGATTAACAGGCTTGCCGCGAAGGCGGACTTCGTAATGCAGGTGAACCCCTGTGGCATGACCACTTTGGCCCATCTTTCCCAGGATATCGCCCCTGTGCACTGTCTGTCCCACCTGAACATCCCAGCGGGCCATGTGGCCGTAAACCGTCTCAAGGTCCTCGTTGTGTTTTAAAACCACGGTGTACCCGTAGCGATCCATCCAGCCGGCACTTTGTACAACGCCATCGGCCGTTGCCTGGATGGGGGTGCCCACGACGTTGGTGATATCGAGCCCTGAATGAAAGCCGAACCCCCCCTCGGCTTCGTCCCGACTCGCGAAAGGATTAAGGCGTACGCCGAACCCGGAACTCAAGTAACCGGCGGTGGGCGGAATGGAGGGCGTATGTAACCACGATTCCACGATGGGAGCCATCTGGGCCTTGATGGCGAGCGCGGCGCTTTCGCTTTTTTCTATGTCCTTCATTAGTTTGCTGACCCGAAGGGCCGTCGTTTCTTTAGCTTCAACATTTGGCTGGGTGTTTGATTGCTCCGATCGCTCTGGCATGGGCGGAATGCGGGGGCCTCGGGTTTTGGGATCCAGCAAGTGAAGGAGCTCCTCGTGCTGCTTGCGCAGGGTGTTGATCTCCCCTTCCAGGCCCGTGGCCTGGTCAATCGTGCTTCGCAACCGGATCTGCTGCTCCTGGGTTTCCTTCTGGAGCCGGTCGAAGCTCATGATTTTTTTTGTGGCCCAAAAGCCATAGCCGGAGCCGATCACCGCGATGGCCCAGATCCCCGCAACGCCTCCTGCCAGCCAGAACAATACTTTCTTCGAGACAGACCAGCGGAAGGTGGTGTGGCTGAAGACCAGCATCAGGGTGATGAAGCGGCTGGAGTCTGGTCTGCTGAGCCGAAGGGCCCTGCGACCATTCTGCACCACCAATTTGCCGGGCTTTGGAACGGGGTTGGGCATAACTTGTCTACCTTAGGGCGGAACGGGGGGATTGTCGAGGAATAGGCTGTGGGTGGTAGGCAGTTGGTGTTTTTTTACCCACAGCCCATAGCCCACAGCCTACAGCCCACTTCAGGCTGTTCCGCCGAACTTCACCAGCATCCATTCGATGAAATGGCCGCTGAAAAGGACAAGTCCAACTAGGCTGTTCATGGTAAAAAATGCCTGGTTGATGTGGTCCAGGTTTCCGTCTTTCACCAACCATTGCTCCCTTGCCAAAATGCCCGCCACCACCAACCATGCGAGCCATGGGAAGAGATGAGCCCCCATCTGGAGATTGAACATTCCCCAAAGCGCCAGGGCTACGATGTGCAGGCATCGAGAAAGCCACAGGGACCAAGACGTCCCGATCTTCGCGGGGATGGAATGCAGCCCTCGTTCCTGATCAAAATTCTGATCCTGAAGCGCATATAGGATGTCGAAACCCGCGGTCCAACAAAGCACGCCCCCGGCTAACAGCCAGGCGGGGGGGGCGATGCTGTTGGTGATGGCGATCCAGGCCCCTAACGGCGCGCCAGATAGGGAAAGTCCCAGAACCAGGTGAGCCATGGACGTGAACCGCTTGCAGAGCGAATAGCCCAGGATGATGACCAAGGCCACTGGCGAGAGTTTCCAGCACAGGGGCCCAAGCGCGCCTGCCGCCACGCCGAAAAGAACGGTGCCGAGTCCGAGCATCAGCCAAGCCGCCCATCTTGGTAGGCGGCCAGCAGGCAGGGCCCGCATGGCGGTTCGGGGATTCTCAGCGTCCACGTCCTGGTCCACCAGCCGGTTGAAGGTCATGGCCGCCGTCCGCGCTCCCACCATGGCCGCCACGATCCAGAGAATTGTGCGGAGCGGCGGTAGCCCTTGAGCCGCGGCCAATGCCGCCAGAAACGCGAAGGGCAGGGCAAACACCGTGTGCTCGAATTTGATCATTTCTGATGATTCTCGTAAATAATTTAAATAATTATATTTAATCATTCTGTGGCGGCTCCAAAAGGGGCGTTCCATTTTCATGATTCACACAAGCATTAAGTTACGCGAAGGCGATGAGGATCCATCCATAGCCTGATGGAAAACGCCAAGGGCATATTCGGGCGCTTCGGAAAAAAAGTCTGAATGCTAACCGTTGTCAATTGTCAATGCGCTTCAGATTCGCCTTTATGGACTTCGTACAAGCCCTCGATAAGGCCACCATACATTTGATTCACCACCCGTCGCTTGATCTTCAAGCTGGGCGTCAGTGCCCCGTTTTCCACCGTCAGCTCATCGGAGATGATGACAATTTTCTTGATGCGCTCAAAGTTCGACAAGGTGGCGTTCACCTTCTCGACCCGGGTCATGAGCTTGGCCATCACGATGGGCTGCTCCACCAGTTCCCTGCGATTGGCGTAGTGCAGATGCTTGTATCCAGCCCAGCGCTTCAGGGAATCAAAGTTGGGCACGATCAAGGCGCTGATGAAATTGCGCTTGTCTCCAATAAGCACCGCCTGGGATACGTACTTGTCGTTTTTCAATTCATTCTCGATAGGCTGGGGCGCTATTTTTTTCCCCCCGCTGGTGATGATGATCTCCTTCTTGCGGTCCGTGATTTTCAGACGGTCGTGAGAATCAAATTCACCGATATCGCCTGTGTGGAAGTAGCCATCGGCGTCAATGGCTTCCCTGGTGGCGGCCTCGTTGTCCCAGTACCCCAGCATCACATTGGGTCCGTGGCATAGAATCTCACCGTCCTCGGCGATCTTGAGGAATGGCTTGCCCTCCCAGGTGTCGTAGAGCGGATGGCCCACGGTACCGGGACCGACCATGCCCAGGCGGTTGGCCGTAATGACAGGGCTCGTTTCCGTAAGGCCGTAGCCTTCCAGAATCGGCACGCCAATGGCCCAGAAAAACTCCATCACTTTGGGCATCAGCGGCGCACCACCGGATACGGCAAACCGGATCTGACCACCGGTGCGTGCCTTGATCTTGGAAAAGACCAGCGCTTTCGCCAAAGCGAAGCGAAAGCCCAGCCAGCCTGCCGGTTCTTTTCCGCCGTAGAGCAGGGGCACCACCTGCTGTCCAACGCGATAGGCCCAGTGGAAGAGTAGATGCTTAGCCCAGCCAGAGCCTGCGACAGAATCCAGCACCTTAGCGAAGATTTTCTCGTAGATGCGGGGGACGCTGACAAGCATCGTGGGCCTTACTTCCAGCAGATTTTCTGGCACGCTGTTCACGCTCTCGGCGTAGTAGATGCTCGCCCCCATGTGCAGCATCACATAGTGGCCGGACATGCGTTCGAAGATGTGGGTCAGGGGTAAAAAAGAAAGACAACGATCCTTGGTCCGCACCGGCAGCACCTTCAGGGTCGCGTGAACGTTGGAAACGATATTGCCATGGCTCAACATGGCGCCTTTCGGATCGCCTGTCGTGCCCGACGTGTAGATCAGCGTCAGCAGATCATTCGGCTTGCGCTCCATGCCCCACTGCCGCACGAGCGGGCGCCGTGCCTCCTGGGCCTTACCCTCTTCCATGAGCTGGGACCAGGAAAGGATCGTGTGGCCTTCTGCTTCTGGCACCTGACCTTCGATGAGAACGGCCAATTCCAGGTTGGGCAGACTCGGCCAAAACTCAAGCACTTTGTCCAGCTGGGTTTGATTGGAACAGAACACCCATCGGGACCTTGAGTTGTTCAGGATGAAAGCGGCCTGGGAAGCGATCAGGGTGGCGTAAACGGTGGCGGTCGGCAGACCCGAAATGGCGCACGCATAATCGGTCATGGCCCACTCGGGACTATTTTCTGCAAGGAGGGCCACGTGGTGCCCAGGTCGCAAACCGCGATCGTACATGGCCAGCGCCAGACGTTCCACGGAAGCGCTCAATTCCCTGCTTGAAATGGGAACATAGCGGCCTTCTTTTTTGACCGCCAGAGCGTCCGGCAGATCATGCTCCACCGCCGCATAAAACAATTCCGCGATGGTCGTGGCAGATTCGTTCACTGTGTGGACTCCAACATGGATGGATTGATGATGTGATGGCATGGTAACAGGATGATCTCCTCTTCTTCGCTCACTGAAGCGGTTCAAGCCTTCCATCTGGAGCAACGCGCCAGAGGCGTCTCACAGCACACCGTCCGGGCACAAAAGGGCGACCTGGAAAAACTCGTTGCGCATGCTATTCAAGAATCTTGGGTGGGGTGGAACGTGACCCCGCGAACACTGCGGCGATTCGCTTTGGAACTTGGTGCGCGGGGTCTGGATCCCGCCAGCCAAGCTCGGATTTTATCCACGGCCCGGGGATTCTTCCGTTGGCTATGGGATACCGAGCGCATCCCCATCAATCCAGCAACGGGCCTCAGAAATCCCAAGCAGGCCATCAAGCTGCCAGCCTTTTTGACGGAAGGCGAAAGCGCCTCGTTGCTGGATCTTCCAGTGGCCGTGGATTTTTCATCGGCGCGGCTGCGCTGCCTGTTGGAGCTGCTCTATGCCTCGGGATTGCGCGTTTCCGAACTGGTGGGACTGGATCTTCAGGATGTGATTTTCGAGCAGCGGACACTGCGTGTGATGGGCAAGGGAAGCAAGGAACGGCTGGTCCCTTTTCATCCCGAAGCAGCCACGACATTGGAACAATATCTGCAATTCAGGAGCAGCCACTTGGCGTTGAAATCCCTTCCACCCACCGCAGCCATTTTTTTGAATCTACGCGGCGGGCGCCTGACCACCACCAGCGTCCGGAATCTGCTGCAGAAGGCGGTGGAAGGGGCTGCGCTCAGGGCGCGCATCAGTCCCCATGCCCTGCGCCACAGCTTTGCATCGCACCTGCTTGCCCGCGGCATGGATCTTCGCGCCATTCAGGAACTCCTGGGTCACGCCAGTCTCAGTACCACCCAGCGCTACACCCATCTGGATCTGGAGCAGCTCTCGAAAACCTACAACTCCGCGCACCCGAGGGCGAAGAAAAAAAGCTAAGGAAAAGGCTGTGGGCAGTGGGCTGTAGGCTGTAGGAAAAGGCAAGTGCGGCCTTGTTCCGAATAGAGCCTACCGCCCACAGCCAACAGCCCACGGCCTTTATCAAGGCGCCGGCCGAACCTGCACGATGTCACCTTCGTTCAGGCCCCAGGAGTTTAAGAGATCCTTGGAGATGGCAAGGCTGAAGTCATTCATGCCGGTGACGAACTGGATGGGATCCACGGCGGGGCCGTTGGGCCACATGATGCGCACGTTGATGATGGGCGCACTGCTGTAGGGCTCCAGCTGGCGCCACCGGGCCTCAAGGGATTTTGGGGCTTCCAGGTGATCACCTTTCTTGAAGAATCCTGTTTTCAGAATTCCGACATTCACCTGCACCTCGGGTTCGAATAATTTGAGACGTCCAGCATCGTAAAGAATGCTCGCGGCTTGGAGCACCGCGACTTCGTTTTGTTCGGTGGTGGCCATGACATCCAGGAAGTCCCGAAAACCGTCAAAAAACGGGATGATTTTCCGGTCTTCTGTGTAGATTTTGATGCCCTGTAACAGTGCGTCGCCCTGAAGGGTCGGCCAGGGCACGGATTTGAGGCTGGGAAAAAGGCTGCGCAATCGCTTGCGGGAATCCGAGGTGCGGGCCGATTCCATGAGCAGATCGGGAACCGAACGGCGAATGCTGTTGGGGGCCTGAACTTTCATGGCGATGAACTCGAATTCACCTTTGTCCCATTCCAGGATCTCGAAGGCCGCGGCCTCGCCTTTGCTGTGAGGTGTCTCCGCATGGATCACATCGCCGTTCACCACGAACAGGGTTCCAGCGGTCTTCCCGGAACTGACCTTGAGCAGACCCGTTTTCTTGTTCACATGCAGCAACTGGGCCACATCTGTGAGGGAAATGCTCGACAGATTGCCGCGGAGATTCGACATCAGCCGGCCTGCCCGATGAGTTCCCGCACAATGAGCAGGATGGTCTTCATGGGTTGCCGCCGATGCCACTCATGCCGCTCATGGCGGACAGCATCTCTCGGACGGCCTGCTCCATTCCCACGAAAATCGCCCTGGCGATGATGCTGTGGCCGATATTCAACTCTTCGATTTCAGGAATGGCGGCGATCTGCCCCACGTTGCGGAGGGTGAGACCATGGCCCGCCAGGACACGCAGTCCCAAATTCGCTGAGCGCTTGGCGGCGTCCCTGATGCGACCCAGTTCAAGCCTAGGGTCACTCCCGAAAGGGATATCCGAATAGACGCCAGTATTCAGTTCGACCGCGTCAGCTTCGAGTTTGGCGGCCATCATCACTTGATCCCGGGAAGGATCAATGAAGAGGCTCACCCGGATGTCCGAGGCTTTAAGTTCGCGAATGATCTGGCGCAGGGGCGCCTGCAGGAAAATGGCATCGAGCCCGCCCGTGGTAGTGAGCTCTTCTCGTGTTTCTGGAACGAGCGTCACCATCTGGGGTTTGGGGCCGATCACCGATTCCAGAGCCTCGGCCGTGGCCGCGCACTCGACATTCAATGGCAATGACAGGACTTCTTTCAGGATCCTTAGATCCCGATCCTGGATGTGACGCCGATCCGCCCGGAGATGGACCGTGATGCTACTGCAGCCCGCGCTTTGGGCCGCCAGCGCCGCCGCCACGGGTTCCGGTTCACGACCCATCCGCGCCTGACGCAG